>JALZMD010000028.1 GCA_030858375.1 Chloroflexota bacterium | reverse complement strand
GTCCTCCAGGATGCGCGTCAGTTGGCCGGGTCGCCGGCCAGGGGGGACGCGCACCGTGCGCGAACGGTTGGGAATTGGTGCGTTGGCGTAGATGCCGACTTGGTGCCGGCCCTGCAGGAGCTGGCTGGAGAGCGATGCGGCAGTGGTGACCGCGAGTTCCAGCAGCGCCGAGTTTTGGCCCTCCCACAGGTACGAGAAGGTAATCGTATCGAGGAAGATGGCGGCCACTGGCGAGGCGCTGGGCTCGTAGACTCGCGTTTGCATCGTGCCCGTCCTGGCCGTCGCACGCCAGTGGATTCGTTTTGGGCTGTCTCCGGCCACGTACTCCCGCACCCCGGCTGTCCGCAATGGATCTTCGATCAGCGATTGGAGCGGTTTGAAATTGCCGAACGGCTGCCGGGGCGGAACGATGAGTTCGGTCATCGGCACGATGCGCGGGTAGACGAGGAAACGTACCGAGCCGCCGATCGCCTCGCGGCGAGCCGTTAGGCCAAGCGGGTCACTGGCGGCGGCGATCGCGGGTCCGAAGCGATGCCAGCCCCGCGAATTGCACGGCACCCGATAGGTGTATTGCACGCGTTCGTACATCCCAAGGCTGTAGATCGTGCGCAGGATCCTGGAATTGGCTTGCTCGCTGCGCTCGAGTTGCCGGTTGACGATGTCGACGTTCGAGGAGACTTGATCGGAGATTTCTAATCGCGTCAGCGGCAAGGGCTTCGCATTGGTCGCGGTCAGTTCGACCTCGACCGTGTCGCCATGGAAGGCGCGGTTCTGCGAAACCTTGCGCTCGTATGTCAGCCCGCGGAAGCTGTTGTCCCACCACAACCGGGTCAGGAGTGCAACGAGCGCGAGGCCGAAGGCGATCAGGGCGAGGATTGGTTGGCGCAGTAATGCCGCCAGGAGCGCCACGGCGCCGGCGATCAGCAACCAGCGGCGTGTGTCGATGTCGACATCGGGATTATCGAACCACTTCCCGATTCGCTCCACCCGGCGGCGGACCGACGATTCCTGGCCGAGGAGGCTCGAGCCGGGGCGCATCGGGCTCAGACCCCTCTCGTCGATTCGACCGGTACCGGAGTTTCGGAAACGACAGTGGTTACGAGCCCTTCGTTGGAGTGCCCAAGGAGATCGGCCTGGGATGTCGGCATGATGCGGTGCGAGAGGACGGACGGCGCCATCTCTCGGACATCGTCCGGTATCACGTAGCCTCGGCCGGCCAGAGCCGCCCTGGCCTGGGCCGCGCGGGCGAGCGCCAGGGCGGCTCGCGGGCTGGCGCCGACTTCGATCCCCTCGTGGTCGCGGGTGCGGCGAACGAGGTCGAGCAGGTAATCCTCCACCGCTACCCCAATGTGAATGAGCCGGACATCGGCGATCAGATCACGCAGCTCCTCGGTAGTGGTCACGGGCCTGACGCTTGCGAGGGGAGCATCGGAGCGGAACCGGCGCAGCATGTTGCGTTCGTCTTCCAGGCTGGGATAGCCGATCGTGGTCCTGAGCAGGAAACGATCGAGCTGGGCCTCCGGGAGCGGAAACGTTCCTTCGAGTTCGACCGGATTCTGCGTCGCCAGTACGAAGAACGGACGCGGCAGGTCGATTCGCTCACGGTCGACGGAGACCTGGCGCTCCTCCATCGCTTCGAGTAGCGCCGATTGCGTGCGTGGTCCCGCCCGGTTGATTTCGTCGGCGAGCAGGACATTGGTCACGATCGGTCCCTGGCGATAGCTGAACTCGGTCGAGCGTGGATCGAACACCAGTGACCCGGTGATGTCGGTGGGAAGGAGGTCGGGCGTGAACTGCACGCGGCTGAATTCGCCACCGAGCGCGGAGGCGAACGACCGGGCCAGCATCGTCTTGCCGATACCGGGGACATCTTCGAGCAGAACGTGGCCCTCGCAGAGGATGGCGACGACGACCTGTTCGATCACATGTCGCTTGCCGACGATGACCTTTTCGACCTCGTCGATGATCGCGGAGGCAACGTGCTGGATGCGCTCTGGCGCAGACGTATCCAATGTCATGTGCGGGGCCCCTTTCAACCCTGGATCGGAGGGTGCAGTGTACTCCAGGTTGCGCGCTATCATGCGCCGCATTCAAGCCCGTCGGTACGTGTCGCTCCAGTATCCCAGCCGTTACGGCGCGACACCAGAGCCAGCCCTTTCGGCAACCAGTCGATCGCCGATGCACACGACCACTTCGACCAGGGCGTCGAGATCGGTTTCGGTGGTCGAAAAGTGGAGCACGTTCGCGCCTAAGGCGAACATGTCGCCCAGCATCGCCTGGGTGACGAACGCTTCGCCGCTGGC
Organism: Chloroflexota bacterium; assembly: GCA_030858375.1. Lineage (GTDB taxonomy): Bacteria > Chloroflexota > Chloroflexia > Thermomicrobiales > UBA6265 > JACCYX01. The sequence continues at coordinate 7,783 of JALZMD010000028.1, read as the reverse complement.
TTGCACCCGCTCCATGAGGGTCTTGTTCAGGGCATCCGCATCCGCGGCATCGGTCCTTGTGGAAGCTGAACCGTAGCGGATGCAGACGATTGAAAGCTGCGGTGCGACGATCAGTTCAAGACGGGGATGGTTCTCGATACGTCCGGCCAGATAGTGAGCCAGGTCGTTGTGACGGCGAATCGTCTGTTCGATCCCTACGCGGCCCGCGTGGGCCAGCGACATCTAGGTCTTGAGCGCTTGAAAACCACGGGACTGATGGAATCCGTACCCGGCGTACCATGGCAACCCGCCGAATCCCTTGCCCTCTTCGACCTGGATATACGGAGGAACCAGCTTGAAGGTTTGCCGCAGCAAGGTGCCGTCGCGCACGAACACGCACCCGCACTCGACTGGCACGGACAGCCACTTGTGCGGATCGATGGCGAGGGAATCAGCCCGTTCCATGCCCGCGTAGCGCGCCGACATCCGCGTATCGAGCACTCCAGGACCGCCGTAGGCGGCGTCGATGTGGAACCAGATACCGTGTGTGCGGCGCAGAGATCGGCGATGGCATCGAGCGGATCGATCGCCCCGGTGCTCACCGTACCAGCCGAGTCCACCACCGCGAAGGGCCGGTACCCGGCCTTCCGGTCGGCAGTCACCGCCGTTTCGAGGGCCGCGACATCCATGCGAAATTCGCTGTCCGCAGGGATGATTCGCACGTACTGGCTCCCGATCCCCAGCAACTCCGCAGCCTTGATGACGGTGGTGTGGGTTTCCGATGACACGTACATCGTCATTTGGGCGCCGCCCTGGGTGCCTTCCCGCCGCGCATTCCAGCCATCGCGGGCGGAGGCCCATTGCCGGGCGGTCGCCAGACCGGTGAGCGACGCCATCGAGCCGCCGCTCACCAGGATCCCCATGCTGCCGTCCGTCGGAAAACCCATGATCTCCATCAGCCAGCGCACGGTAGCGCGTTCGAGATAGATGGCCGCGTGATCCCCGCCGGCACAGCTGGGATTCATCGTCGCGGCCAGCAACTCGGCAACGATCCCGATCGCCGTGGGCGGCGAGTTCACCCACCCGAAAAATAGCGGATGCCCGTTTCCCATCGGATACGGCATGATCTCCGAGCGGAACTTATCCAGCACCGTGCCGGCCGGCATCCCGGAAGCCGGCAGCAGCGCCTCGATCAGGTTCATTCGCGCTTCGGGCGGCATTTGCTCGAACACGGGTCGTTCCGGCAAGGCGGCGAGGTAATCGGCAGCGAGATCGACCGCCTCATGCGCGAACGCCCGGAACGCCTCCGGATCATCGAGCTCGGAGTGCCAATTACTATTTGTTTCGTCCATTGCTTGCCCTCATGGTTGAGCGCGTGAGCTCACGTGCTCCGGTTCTCATCGATTGAAAGGCCACCGCGTCACATGTCTACCACGGAGCACAGCGATGCTTCATCCAGGTCGAAGCCGAAACTGATCGTCGTCTGCGGCCTGCCCGCCACGGGGAAATCGTCCCTGGCGGAGGAACTGCGCCATGCCCTTGGCTGGCCGCTGTTCGCCAAGGATCAGTTCAAGGAAATGCTTTATGACGTGACGGACCAGGGCGACGAGGCCTTCACCAGGGAAACGTCCACCATCGTCGGCAAGCAAAGCATCGCCCTGCTCCTGATGGTGGCCAGGGAGCTGCTGGAGGCAAAAGTCTCCTGCATCATCGAGGCCAACTTCCTGCCAGACCTGGCACCTGACGACCTTGGGCCGCTGCTGGCGATTTCCAACGGCCGGCAGGTCCATTGCACCATCCCCGGTGACCTCGTGCTAGAGCGCTACCGCAAACGGGCCCAGGCCGGGGAGCGCCATCCGGTTCACGTCGACGCCGGAGTCGAACCGGAACTGATCGAGCGAATCCAGAACGGTGGCGGGGATCCCCTGCCGCTCAACGCTCCGCTGCTGGAGGTGGATTCCACGAACGGCTGCAATCCCGGCATCGATGCGATCGTGAAATTCTGCCGATCCTGACCAGGCGCGATCACTCCAGATCCGTCATTCCGAGCAAGCGAGACATGACTGGTTGGAGGTCGGTGATTCAGACGCAGCCAGTGACCGAACATGGAGCCTGAGAAGCCCACCGCACCTGCCGCCATTGCACGTGAACAGGGCGCCCGGAATAGGGCGCCCTGTTCACTGCGGAGGACTTCGGAGAACGAACGATGGGCGACTACGCCCGGGCTGGCATCGTGCCCGATTCCGGCACAGCCTGTTCGGCCTGCTTCGGCGCGGTAGCCGGGGCGCTGTCCGGGAGTACGAGCCAGGCGGCCATCAGGGCGGCGAACATGACGAAGGCGATGAACAACAACATGGTGTGAACTCCTCGGGCGATGTGCCCGCTTCGACCTTTCCTGGCCCTGCCCCGATGGGGACTACCTTAGCCAGGAACGTGGTCACGAACGTGAGACGAATCCGCGTATGCGCTGAAGCTCAGATCTGGTACGCCACCTCACCATGCTGCGACGAGTCGAGGCCGAGCACCTCGGCGTCTTCCTCGACGCGGAGTGGGATCACCAGGTTGATGGCCTTGAGAATGACGAAGGTAGCGGCGCCGGAGAAGGCGATGGCGGCACCGGTCGCCACGACCTGGTTCCAGAGCAATTCCGGATTGCCGAAGAAGAGACCGTCGAAGCCGACACCTTCGCCGCCGCTGTAGGCCGCGTCGGCAAAGAGGCCGGTGGCGAGCGCGCCCCAGATCCCACCGACGCCGTGAACGGCGAAGACATCCAGCGCGTCGTCAATCTTCAGCCGCTGCTTAAGCAGGTCCACCGTGAAGAAGCAGAAGACCCCGGCGCCGAAGCCAATCACCAGCGCGGCGGCCGGCCCAACAAAGCCCGCGGCCGGGGTGATGCCGACGAGGCCACCGACCGCGCCGGCAGCGGCACCGAGCACGCTGGGGTGACCATGCCGCATCCAGGAGACCGTCATCCAGGTCAGGGCGCCCATCGAGGCGGCAATCGTCGTGACGAGGAATGCCGACGCGGCCTGGCCATTGGCGGCCAACGCGCTCCCGGCATTAAAGCCGAACCAGCCGAACCAGAGGAGGCCGGCGCCAAGCACGGTCATGGTGAGATCGTGCGGATCGGTTTCCCTCGTGCCGAAGGTTTTGCGCCGGCCAAGCACCATCGCGGCGACGAGCGCAGCAACGCCAGAGGAAATGTGGATAACCGTGCCACCGGCGAAGTCGATTGCGCCGAATTCGGCCAGCCAGCCACCGCCCCAGACCCAATGTGCCAACGGTGCATAGACCAGTGTTGACCAGAGGATGCTGAAGACCACAAAGGCCTTGAATCGCTTGCGTTCGGCGAACGCGCCGGTGATCAGGGCCGGGGTAATCGCGGCGAACATCATCTGGAAGGCGATGAAGGCGAAGACCGGGATCCCGGTCGCCTCACTGTAGATATCGCCCGGGGCGATGCCCCGCAGGCCAATGTAATCGAGGCCGCCGATGATTCCGCCCTTGTCCGGACCGAAAACGAGCGTGTACCCCCAGAGCACCCAAACCACGCTGATCAGCGCGAGGATGAAGAAACTGTGCATGATGGTCGAGAGCACGTTCTTCCGGCTCACGAGGCCGCCATAGAAAAAGCCAAGTGCCGGGGTCATCAGCATTACCAGCGCCGCTGACGTGAGTACCCAGGCGGTATTCCCTGCATCGATCATCGATCGTCCTCCCACTCCGGTGGTATGAATCAGCGCCGTTGAAGCGCCCAGCCATTCTTCAACGGTGCACACTTTGCACAATTCACACGGCATCGTGTGGGGTACTTGCAGTGTAAAAAGGATTGCGGCCCTCCAACTAGGTGCATTCCTCACCAATCGAAACGGTAAAATCATGCACATTGCACAACGAGTCGCGTGGCATTGTGACAGGCACCCAATTCGGGTGCTTTCCGATTGCCGGGTTGCCTGGAATCAACCGCTTACGGAGTTGTGAGTGGGGCGTCGACTGGCCTGGACGAGGCCGGCGATTGGTGAAAAGATGACGTTCGTGCACTGCGCCCAGATGACCGGCCGGATTCGAATCAGTGAGCGGCACATCGCGGTGAATCGTGTTGGCGCCGCTAGGTACGTATTGAATGCGAGAGGATCGTGAAATGAGTGTCCTGAGCGGTGTGATACCGATTGCCCCAACGACCTTCGCCGGCGACGAATCGCTCGATCTCGACAGCCAGCGTCGCGCCTTCGACTTCATCGTCGATGCCGAGGTCGATTCGATCTGCATCCTGGCCAACTATTCGGAGCAATTTGCCCTGACCGATCGGGAGCGGGAGGAGCTCCAGGCGCTCGCGTTCGAGCAGGTCGCGGGCCGCACCCCGATCATCGTTACCACCAGCCACTACAGTGCCCGGATCGCGGCCGAGCGCAGCCGCCATGCCGAGCGGGCCGGCGCCGCGATGGTCATGCTGATGCCGCCCTATCACGGTGCGACCCTCCGTGTCGACGAAGCGGCCACGACCCGGTTCCTCGAAACCGTGGCCAGCGCGATCTCGATCCCGATCATGATCCAGGACGCGCCGATGAGCGGCATGACCCTGACCGCCGAGTACCTCGCCCATCTCGCGGAATCCATCCCGAACGTGCAGTACGCCAAGGTGGAATCGGCGGGCGCCGCCGCCAAGATCCGGCGCCTGGTCGAACTCGCGGGCGACGCGTTACCTGGCCCGTTCGACGGCGAAGAGAGCATCACGCTCATTCCCGACCTGGAGGCTGGCGCGACCGGCACGATGCCGAGCGCGATGATCCCCGAGGTCCTGGGCGAGATCGTGCGCCTTTGGCTGGCTGGGGATCACGAAGCCGCCACGAGCAAGTGGGATTACTGGCTGCCGATGGTCCATTTCGAGAATCGCCAGTGCGGCCTGCGTGCTACCAAGATCCTGATGAAGGAGGGCGGCATAATCGCCAGCGAAGCGACCCGCGCCCCGTTCGGTCCAGTGCCGCCCGCCATTCGTGATGGCCTGGTCGCTCATGCCCGGCGACGCGACCCGCTGATCCTGCGCTGGGCGAGAGGCTGAAAGGGACAACTCAGAGCGGCGAAATGGCTCACTGCGCGCAGGGACTCTTCCTACATTGGAATGACGGTTGAGAGGGTGTCGGCATTCGAAATTGGTCCACTCGGCGTCTGTCGGCGTCCGACCAAATCATCAGCCTGTGTGGTCCCATCATGTGAAGTCATGGCCACCGTCCCGACCGTGTCATCATTGGCATACGTCATTCAGGCCGCCACGCAGGGAGCATCACCGCCATGACCCGTGAAACCCGAACCCTGACGACCTCGACGCCGGAGATGGTTGTCGACCTGCCCAGCGCAACGGGGGAGGGGCCGCTTTGGAACCAGCGCGACCTTAACGTTTACTGGGTCGATATCCCGCCGGGCCGCTTGTACCGCTTCGATCCCGAGAGCGGTGAGAACACCGTCGCCTATCAGCACAACGCGTCAATCGGCGGTTACACCTTCCAGGCGGACGGCTCGATCCTCCTCTTCTGCGCGAAGGGACAGATCCTGCGCTGGCGCGAGGAGGAGATAACTACGGTCGTTCACGAAATTCCCGAAGAATCAGGTGGTCGCTTTAATGATGTGATCGCCGGATCCGACGGTCACGTCTTTTGCGGGACCATGCCCACTGCCAACGGACAGGCGCGGCTCTACCGGCTCAACCTCAATGGGTCCCTCACCACGCTGTTCGACGATGTCGGGTTATCCAATGGCTTCGGTTTCAGTCCTGACAACCGCACCATGTATCACACGGATACGAACAAGCGGGTAATCTACCGGCTGGACTACGCGCTCGGTACAGGGGAGATCAGCAACCGCCGGGTCGTCGTCCAGGTTCCTGCCGGTGAGGGCGCGCCAGATGGGATGGCCACTGATGCCGAAGGCGCGATCTGGTCGGCGCGGTGGGATGGCCATGCCATCTTTAAGTACAGCCCGGAGGGCGACGTGTTGGGGAAGGTTCTGTTGCCGGTTCGCAAAGTGTCGAGCCTCACGTTTGGCGGCGATGACCTTGGCACCGCGTACGTCACCACCGCCGGCGGTGGTGACCGGGGAACCGTCGAGGGTATGCATGCGGGATCACTGTACCGCATCGACCTGGGCGTCAAGGGACGGCCCGCGTTCCTGTCCCGGATTGGGATGTAAGGAGCGTAGCAACTCCAGTTCGGGGTTGGAAAGCGGGAGGACGCACAGGTCCTCCCCTCCGTTGGCAAGGCGTTGGCCGCGTAATGATGTCAGTTGCGGAAGGCAGTGCGGATGATGAGCACGCCGTCCGGCACGCCTTCATTTGGATGAGCCTTACCCTCGAACTCGATCGAGACATACCCGTTGTAGCCGCGGGCATCGAGCAGGCTGGCGACTTTCGCGTAGTCGATGTCCGGGCTGACCAGCATGCCGCCGCCGAGGTAGACCTTGGCGTGGAGAATCGCGAGGTCCGGGAAGAAGACTTCCATCTCTGCGTAGGGATCCGGAAGATGGAAGAAATTGCCGGTATCGAGCACGTATTTCAGCCATGGCGAATTCACGCCGTCATGGATTCGGGCTGTTCCTTCGGCGGTGCCGGTGAGTCCCCAGTGATTCTCGAGAACGAGCGTGACGCCCTTCGATCCTGCGTATTCGGCTCCCTCCTTGAGTGCCTCGATCGCCCACTCGTAGCTCTGGTCAAGGGTGTAGCCCTCGGCGGCGGGCTCCTCGCCGCGGTTGTCCCACATCTCCATGAAATCACTGATCGTATGCCAGCGTCCGCCCAGCGCACGCACGAACGGTGCACCCAGGGCAGCGGCAGCATCGACCCCTGCCTTCAGTTTTTCGAGTTCCGCCGCCCGACCTTCGGGCGAAGTCTGCACCGGGTTATGTGTCGCGGCAACGGTGACTGGGGTGATGCCACGCAGGGCAGCGTATTGATGGAGTTCGTGTAGCGAGTCTGGCGACGTTTTGTCGTTCATCGTCAGGTGTTCCCAGAGTAACTCGATCCCGTCGACCCCCAGGTCGGCACATCGATCGATCATCTGCTCGACGGTTGGGGCGTCGTTGCCCTCGGGTCCGGCCCCGAAGCGGTGGAACGAATAGGATGAAATTGCAATCTTGACGGCCACGCAGCGTTCACTCCTGAATAATCGATCATCTTGTACGGGTTAGGCGCCACACGCCTCGACCCCGGAAGAGCATCCCACCAATCAGGTTTCATGTCACGCCGGACGGTGAAGCGCAACCGCAAGGCAGGCTGGGCAGCTAACTATGGTCCCGGTCGCCAGTAGGCCGCGTGCATGTCGCGAAACTCCTCCACGGTCAGGCCAAACCACAGCAGGTCGGCATAGGCGCCCCTGGTGTAGACCGTGCGGCGCATCGTGCCTTCGAGCTGGAAGCCGAGTGATTCATGGAGCCGGATCGATGGACCATTGAACGAGTAGACGCCAACGTTCGCCTTCTGGTACCGGAGTTCCTGGAAGTAGTAGCGAAGTATGAGGCATATTGCCTCACTGGCATACCCTTTGCCGCGATGTTCCGCCAGGACGTGGAGACCATAGCTGAGCACTCCGGTGCGCTGATCGCAATGATGCGTCGCGATGCCGCCGACCAATCCACCAGTCTCTATCGATTCCATCTGGAACGAGAAGGTTTGGTCGTCGAATCCAGCTTGCGCTTTCCGCGTTGCCCATTCCTGCACGCGGGCCAATGCACCTGGTGGGAAGAGCTGGTCAATCAGGCCGTAGTCACTCGTGAGATTGAAACGATGATGTGCCTCGGCATCGGCGGACTCCACACC
>JALZMD010000016.1 GCA_030858375.1 Chloroflexota bacterium | reverse complement strand
GGGTTCCCGGCATCCTCAAGTATATCCGGCCCCGATTCCGGTTCGCGCTCCTGCCGCGTATGCTTGCCAAGGCAATGTCGCCAGCGATCAGGGAGTGAGCCAACGTGTACACACCGCGCGGATTCGGCCTGTCGGAAGTCGGGGACATCGAGATCTTCCCACACGGCGACGAACTACACCTCTTCCACCTGACGCTTCCCAATCACGATGTCGTCCAGCACGTCGTCAGCACCGATGGCCTGACCTGGCGCCCTCTCCCGGACGCCCTCCGCACTGGCGATCAGGGCTCTGTGGACGACGACATGATCTGGACGATGAGCGTGTCGGAGCACGATGGCACCTACCACATGCTCTACACCGCGCTGTCACGGGCCGAGGACGGCATGGTCCAGCGGACCGGGCACGCCACCTCGCCCGACCTGATTACCTGGACAAAGGCCTCGCGAAATCCGGTCGCCCAACCTGACCCGCGCTGGTACGAACACGATCCCGCCACCACCAACATGGTCTCCTGGCGTGACCCGAAGCCAGTCCTGGTCGATGGCACCTGGTACGCCGCCGTCAACGCCCGCGAGAACCGTGGCCCAATGCTGCGCCGAGGATGCGTAGGCCTCTTCACCTCGACCGATTTCGAATCGTGGAAAATTCACCCGCCAGTCTTCGCCCCGGGCCGCTTCTGGGATCTCGAATGCCCTCAGATTTTCATGATCGGCGGCTCCTGGTATCTCACGGCCGGCATCATGGAGGAGCGGACCCAGCGGTACTGGATCGGCGAATCGCACCTCGGCCCCTGGCGCCAGCCGCCCGATGGCGGCATCCTCGCCCCCAAGGGCCACTACGCCGGTCGCGTCACGCGTTGGAAGGGCCAGGACATCTACATGTGCTGGCACCTTCCGGCCGGTGGCAAGGCCGACTGGAACAACGCCGTCAACCCGCACGGCAAATACGTCGTTGCCCCGCTGGCCCTGCGCCAACGGGCAGACGGCACGCTGGCCTGCGCCAGCTTCGACGGCTGGGCCTCTCACGCGACCAAACAGCAAACTCCCGTGACATCGCCGGCTGCATCGCTCTATCGCGGCGCAGCCGCTGTCGGCTGGCGTCTCGACACCGTACCAGGCGAACTTGACCTGCTGGCCACCGATCACGACCTCGCGGATTTCCACCTCAGTGGCACGCTCACCCTCGATGCGCCGGTCGGCGGGATTGGCTTCCGGCTGGAGGGCGCCTCCGGGGGTGGCTATTTCCTCGAAATCGAGAAGGGCTCGGACCGGGTGTCATTGCAAAAGTGGCTGGGCGCCACCGAGCCGTGGACGAATCGTCCCACCTTCGCCTGGCAGGAGCTCCAGCGCGGGCGGCTCCAGGAGCCATTCCTGCCCGGAACCCCACTTGCGATGGAGCTCATCTCCAGCGGCCCGTACATCGAAATCTCGCTCGATGGCGAGGTCGTGATCGCCACCCTCAGCGGCGAGCGCACCGTTGGCCAACTCGGTATCTGGTGCGAATCTGGCCTAATCGCCCTCACCGATCCGGTTGTGAGCTCACTCCGTCCCGTGCAACACGGATGATGGTCGTCAGCCCGCAACCGGGGCGGCCAGCTCCGGGACGAGATAGGCGACGATCGCGCTGAAGACAAGCTGGCTGGCGTTGCCGAAGCGATACTCTCCGGTTTCGTCGAAGCTGCCTTCGCCATAGGTGGTCGCCACTGCAATCACCAGCTTGCGCGATTGCAGGTACGCCGACACGCCACTGTACCCGCTGAACAACGGGTTCTGGACGATCCACAGGCCCGGGAGTACCACGCCCAGCCCATAGTTGAAGCGCTCGTTCGCCGTGCGACAGGAGAAACACCCGTCGAGCGGAGCGCCGAATCCGAGCAGGCCAAGGTCAAGCTGGGCCGCGCTCGACTCCGGGCTGAGCAGCGTGCCTCCACCATCGCCACCGCGTCAAGCGCAAGTTCGGAATGAGGACCCCATCGCGATTGTCCATAACGTATGCTCCCTTTAGGGCGATGTGCTGGTCAGTGGTGGGTTCCAGCCAACATCATACGGAACCAGGGCATCGCTGTCACGAGCTATCCGTCCCAAACTTTTACCCACCATTACCTGATGATTCAGCCCAGACGGCTCCGGAGGCAGGAAACGCTCATGATCGATCTCACTGGCAAGATCGTCTTCATCACCGGCGCCGGCGGCGAGATCGGCTCCGCGACCGCCCGGACCATCGTTCGCGCCGGCGCAGATGTGGTGCTCCACGACCTGAACGACGCCGTGCTGGCAACGATCGCCG
>JALZMD010000434.1 GCA_030858375.1 Chloroflexota bacterium | reverse complement strand
CCGTCGTCGGCGCTATCCTCTTCAGCGTCGTGGCCGGGCGCCTTTCCCGGCGTGGGACCTTCATCGCCTGTTTCCTTGCGGTCGGTCTGGCCATTTTGGCCATTTCGTCCGCTCCGCCATTTCCGGTCGCGGTCGCGACGATGTTCGTCATGGGCCTCGCCGGGGGACCGCTCAACCCGATCCTGATGTCGATCCGGCAGGAGCGCGTGCCCCTGCCGTACCGGGCTCGCGTGTTCGGCACGACGACCGCGATTTCCTTCGTCGCCATCCCGCTCGGCCAGCTCACTGGCGGGTTCGTGATCGAATGGATGGGCGTGCAGACGATCCTCGCGGCGGTCGCAGGAATCTACATCACCGTCGTCCTGTCGTTCTTCTTCAACCCGGTACTGCGCGAGATGGACCAGCCAGCCGTGACTATGTAGGGCCAGGTCTTCTCACCCGATTTGGCACGGCCATTATGACGAGTCGATGAATCTCTCTTGTCCATCCACGACGCCGGAAATCGGCGCGATCTTGCCCTTGCGGATCAACGTGCCTACCCTTGCGACTTGCAGTGGATCTCTCTGATCGACCTGCAGCCAGTGCGCGGAGGCGGCTTTCGCGCTACCCTGACGCCGTCGACGCCGTCAGGAACACAGCTCCATGGCCGCCACCAGCGACCACCAGAAAGGAACCAGCAACAATGGTCAGCTTCGGGATCAAGACCTCGCCACAACATGTCACCTACGATGCGATGCTGAAGGTTTGGCAGGAGGCCGACGGCATTCCGGTCATCGAGCACGCCTGGCTCTTCGACCATTTCGCCCCGATCCAGGGCGATGTCGCCGGCCCCTGCCTCGAAGGCTGGACTGTGCTCGCCGCGTTTGCCGCCGCTACCGAGCGGCTGCGCCTTGGCCTTATGGTCACCGGCAACACCTACCGCCACCCCGCCGTGCTCGCCAAGATCGCGGCCACGGTCGACGTCATCTCGAATGGCCGGCTCGAGTTGGGCATCGGCGCCGGCTGGAACGAGTACGAGCACTCGAGCATGGGCATCCCGCTCTACCAGCCAGGCGAGCGTATCCGCCGCCTCGGCGAAGCCTGCGACATCATCAAGGGGCTTTTCACCCAGCCGACGTTCGATTTCGACGGCCGCTACTACCAGCTCAAGGATGCCCGCAGCGAACCGAAACCGGTCCAGAAACCCTGGCCACCCTTCGTCATCGGCGGCAGCGGTGAGCAACTGACCCTGCGTGTCGTCGCCAAACACGCCGATATCTGGAACTACACCGGCGGCTCGGTCGAGGAGTTCCGCCACAAGGTCAGCGTCCTGCACGGGCATTGCGCGGCGGTCGAGCGCGATCCGGCCGAGATCGTGCTTTCCTATCAGCACCGGCTCAAGGCTGGCGACTTCTCATCGTCCATCAGCGAGCTTCAGGGGTTCATCGACGCCGGCGCCACGCACATCGTCCTTGTCCTGCCCGCCCCCTATCCAGACGGCGTCGTTGCCCAGGTCGCGGACGAGGTAATTGCTCACGTCCGGGCGTGAGCGGGGTCATTGGACGTCTTCCAAATTGACCCTCATCACTCGTTCATCCGAGGACCGGGCAACTTTCCTGCGGATCGATACTCGGCCGCCAAGCGGGTGGCAAGTTTGTCGGCAGCTGTGCGGGTCAGCCCGTGCCGCACCACCATGACCGCCGAGGGGTCCGGCGTGCCCCGCGCCACGCCGATCGCGAGCGTGCCATCGGCGCCTAACGTCTCGAACACGAACCAGTCGTCCGGCTCCACTTGAGCGCCGGCGGTTTTCGCGGGCATTGTTCCGGCCCTCCTTGCCGATCCTTATCGGGTCTACGCCGCGACTCAACTTCCCAACGGAGTGACCGGTTTGATCGATTCTACGTCTCACCGAACCCAAGTCCTCGATCGACTCGCCCGGTACATCGCGGCGGCCGCGCCGACCCACTCGCTCCGGGTCGGGATCGACGGGCGCACCGCCGCCGGGAAAACGTCCATCGCCAACGAGCTCGTCGCTCCGCTGGAGCAACTCGGCCGGACCGTGATCCGGTTGGAGATCGACGAGTTCCACCGCCCGCTGGGGGTCCGGCGCGGCCGGAAGGAACTCCCGCCCTGGCAACAGTATTATCTCGATTCCTACGATTACGCCTCAGTTCGGAACGACGTGCTCGTGCCGCTCGGTCCCGGCGGAAATCGCCGCTACCGGCGGGCGATCTTCGACTCCGTTCACGACACGGCGATCGACGACCCTCCATTGCTGGCGCAGCCGGATGCCGTTGTGCTCGTCGACGGCGTCTTCCTCTTTCGTCCGGAGCTGGATGACCTGTGGGACCTGCGAATCGTGATCGATGTGGACGCCGAGGACTCCCTGCGACGCGGTCCCCGGCGGGACCTGGCCTGGATGGATTCGATCGCGGCGGCCGAGGCGAAGTATCACTCGACCTACATCCCCGGCGAGGACCACTACGACGCCCTGGTCAAGCCCTACCTCCGGGCCGACGT
>JALZMD010000423.1 GCA_030858375.1 Chloroflexota bacterium | reverse complement strand
TGTTCTTCCAGGCGCGTGCGATCCCAGGCGCCTCCCGGATGCTTATCAAGTTGCGGCCAGGCTGGCAAAGGCCAGGTGTCACTGTTTGGCACCCAGGTCGCCTGGTAGTGGGAGACGCCCGACGGTGCGTAGGCTCGGCAGCCCTGGGCGATTCCGAGGTCAGCCAACTCCGGCAGCGGCTCGGTGCCGACGCGTACGCCATCGGCAATGACGAGCCGGTCGGCGTCCTGCTTGCTGATCGCGGCGGTGGCAGCCCGCACGACCCGTTCGTAGATAGCCTTCGTTCCGACGTCCACGGGAACCCGCGGCTCGTTGACGAGGTTGAAGCTGAGCCGGTCTGACGGAATGCCCTTGTACCGGCTGGCAAACATCGTCCAATGGAAGCAAAACGCACGGTTCCAGCACTATCCGGCTGCGGTTCACCGATACTGGTGAGCGGTCGGTAGCAGCCGACTAGAGGCCACACAAATCCGATAGGATAAAGCCCCGTGGCCACTCGGCTGCTAGGTTAACCTGTGCCCCAGGGCGGCAATCTTTGGATTCCTCTCGGCTTGAGGTTCATAATGCACGTCGACTCTGGTACGTCGACTCTGGCATGTCGCAAATTATTGGCTCTGCATGGAGCGGTAGGACAATGCAGGAACTCTTGAAGCTAAGTCCGTCGGATTTCGAAATGTGGACAGTCGACTATCTTCGGTCTCGGGGCTTTAATTCTGTAGTGCGAGTAGGAGGTGCTGGCGACCTTGGTGTTGACGTACGCTGCCGTAATGATCTTGGCGAGATTACAGTGGTGCAGTGCAAACGATACAGTCCGGACAATAAGGTGGGGTCTAAGGACATACAACATTTCTTTGCAATGATGATTCATCATAATGCGGTGCATGGCATATTCGTAACTACATCGAGTTACACGAGGGGCGCACGAGAGTTGGCCCTAGCTCGAAAAATCGAGCTGGTTAACGGGGCTCAGCTAGTGGAGTCCCTCAACAGACAGAACCAAGAAAGGCTTGGGCAGGAGCAAGCTATTGATGCCAAGCGTAAAGCTCGACAAGGTGAAATGACGGAGGAATATAACCGACGGCGTCGTGAGCATCTGCTAGACCGCCAGAGGATAGCCCAGTTGGATGCTCAGCGCATAGTTCGGTTAGAGGAACAGAAGCGCCGTAAAGAAGAGCACAGGGATGAGCATGTCAATGGCAATCTGGCCGAAGATTTGTTGCGAGTTGTGGCTGCGGGTGACAAGCCAAAAGAGGAGCCGCGGCCGCTCATCAAGAGGATGATGGAAGAGAAGGAAGAACGGCAGCGTTTCTCGTCACATCCTCATGATTCTGGAAGCTCTCATCGCTTCATGAAACCTGGCACCATCGTATTGCTCATCGGGTTAACTTTGCTGTTGATCGTTTTCCTTAGGTCTTGACCCAAGAGAGTGGGCCCAATTACAAAGGCGCACAGAACGAGATAGGGGACGAGACCATTCACTGCATTAGCCCTTCGTGAAAGTTTTAGGGCCCCGTGGCCACAGCTACGGGGCTTTGTCATGCCCGAACGCGCTAGAGCCCTAGTTGGCTTGTGAATGGTTTTACGAACGATACCCCATGATGTTCCATAATTACGTTAGTTAGGTTATTATCTCTCTAGCTACAGAGTGGTGCTATGAAAATGCACGGTAGACCTCACCTAATATTAAATAATGGGAGAACGTACGCTACACTCAGTATCAGATTTATGGCAAGCCCAGCCCCGTGAACGTCTCACGGAAGGCAAAGCGATTGCCGCTCCATATGGGGTCAGAACCCGGAGCGGCATCACTAGAGGGGTATCAGCATGTGTTCACATAACAGGAGCGACGAAGCCCGAAGGCAAGAGGCACATGATGGCTTGGAAGTGGGGCACCGTAGTCACAATGATGCTGAGCTGGCAGTCAAGGCCGTAGCCACACTGGCCCAGAATCGCATATATCGCTCTGGGGCCACAGCGGATATCGAAGAGTTCCTTGTGCGGTCGGGGATGGCCCGCTGTGGCATCTGTTGGCCATGCCCTCACTGCTGTCAAGCGCAAGGGTGGGCGGGGCTCTGCCTACCGCTGCCCCAGTGCATACAAGGTCGATTCGGCTGGTTACCATAAAGGTGTGCATATGGTGGCCAGTGGGCTTGATGAGGCAATCTGGGAAGGTGCCAAGCTGGTGCGGGCCAATGGCGATTACGTGCGGCAGCACCTACATCGGATGATTGAGAACGATACCTCTGGGATTGAGCTAGCGCGGATCGACCGCACGCGCAAAGCCCTAGATAGCCAGATTGCTAATATCAGCCGCGCCATAGGTATGGTCCAGAGCCCTGACGCAATGCCCCGCTGGTGAGCCAGCTAGAGACCCTGAGCAAAACAGATGCTGAGCTGGCAGCCGAGCGTGTGGCACTGGCCCAGCAGCAAGCCCTGCTAGAGCGTACCCGCCGCTGTACAGAGCTTCACGGCCCGTGTCGAGGCCGATATCGACGGCATCGACAATCTGACCTACCAGCAGCGGCGCGACGTGCTCAGCAGCCTAGGGGTAGAGGTCAAGGTGTGGCCCAAAGGCTACCCCCAGCGCTACGAAATCACGATGGCGTATGACATTGGCGAGTGGCTGGACCCGGCGTATAACGTGGATAACGTGGCCGTCGAAGATGATATTGAGACGGACATAGCCTCAGGCAGGGTGCCAGCCCCTCAGTATCAGTGTGCTAGCATGGTGCATTCTGGAAGCAAAAGGCATCGAGCGCCTCGGTGTCCTTCCACAGATCGAACGGCTCCTCCACGCCGTTGATGCAGTACCCAGGGGCGGCATGGAAGTTGAGCGAGACGTGGAGCCCGTATTGATCACCGAGCCGAACTACGCGGTCGATCTGCTCCAGCACCCTTTCGTCAACTGCGTAGACTTCGTCACCTGGTGCCCACAGCCGGTAGTCCATCGGAATCCGGACGAAGTCGAAACCCCACTCGGCGATCCAGCGGAAGTCATCCTCTCGGAAGGCGCCACTTCGCCGGTCCTCCGGGCCTCGCCGGGAGAAGAGTTCGAGCAGGTTGAACCCGCGCCACCGGGGGAGAACTGTTTGCGCAGCCATGTATGTCCTTTCGCGGCAGTATCCCGCAACGGCCTTCAATTCAAATAAAGACATCCAGGAGAGGGGTGCCTCGACCATACCAACGCCGTGCCGGGTCCGCAACAGCTCGGCCCGGATTGGCATGCACAATGTCGCGATGGAACGGTCCGGTGCGACGCGCTAGGATTCTGGATTGGACTGGTCAACCTGGTTTAGGCGTCGTTCGATGGCAGCGGCGTGGCCCCCCAGCCCTTCGGCCCTCGCGAGCGTGATGGTGGCCGCACCTAACGCGCTGATCGCGCGATCGTTCGCCGCAATGATCGAGATCACTTTCTGGAAGTCCGATACGTTGACGGGCGAGGAAAACCTCGCTGTGCCACCTGTCGGCATGACGTGGCTGGGACCAGCGGTGTAGTCGCCGAGCGCTTCGGGACTCGAATCCCCAATGAAAATGCCGCCCGCATTCCGGACCTGGGGCACGAGGTCCCAAGGGTTTTGAACCAGCAGGCAGAGATGTTCCGGCGCGTACGCATTGGCGACCGCGATAGCGTCGACAAGGTCGTCGACGACAACCACAACACCATTTGTTGTCAGCGACTCCCAGGCGATATCGCCTCGTTCGAGCGACTCAACCTGCTTTTCGATTTCAGCCTGGATCATATCGGCCAGCTTTACGGATGTCGTAACGAGGATTGCCGATGAATCGATCCCGTGTTCGGATTGGGCCAGCATGTCCGCTGCCACGAGTTCGATTTCGGCCGTGTCGTCGGCAACGAGCAGTGTTTCCGTTGGGCCCGCCAGTTGGTCGATGTCGACCACCCCGAACACCTGCTGTTTGGCGGTCGCCACGAAGATGTTGCCGGGTCCCAGGATCTTGTCGACATGGGGAACCGTTTCGGTGCCAAAGGCGAGGGCGGCGATCGCCTGGGCGCCGCCAATCGAGAAGACGCGATCTACCCCGGCAACCCTGGCGGCAGCGAGGATCACTGGCGCCACGCCTCCGTTGTGGCGAGGTGGCGCCGACACGACCACCTCGTTTACACCCGCGACCCTGGCCGGGATCGCGGTCATCAACAGGGAAGACGGTAGCGCCGCCGACCCGCCTGGCGTATAGATGCCGATCCGGTCGAGCGGCCGGACGATCTGGCCGAAAATCCCGAGTTCGTCCGGCTCGACCCAGGTTGGCCGCGTCTGCTTTTCGTGGAACGACCTGATCCGGCCGGCGGCAATCGTCAACGCATCCTGGAGTTCGGAACCAACTGCTTCCCAGGCGGCGTCCCACTCCTCCCGTGGCACTTCGAATCGGTCGGGCGACGTGCCGTCGAAGGCACGGGTGTATCGCTGCACCGCGGCGTCACCCTCGGACCGGACATCGGCGATGATCGTCGCCACCACCTCGGGCGCCGTCATCGGCTGACCAAAGACCTCTTCGATCCGCGCCGCGAAGTGCGCGGGCAGGGCCGTTTGGGCGTAGTCACCTCGCCGCGTCAGCCGGGCCAGGCCCGCTTCCTTTCCGTCGAATCTTGGGATCATCTGGGACTCCTAGGCTCGCAGCGATCCATTGACCTTGGTCTGGATGCCCCGCTCGATCCGCTTGCGCACCTTGCCGAGCTCAGCATCGGTCAAGGCCCGGTCCGGGGCCGTAAACGTCAGGCGGTAGGCGAGGCTCTTCTTGCCGTCAACGATCTGTTCACCTTCGTAGACATCGAACATGATCATGCCGGTCAGCAGCGGCCCTGCATTCTGCCGGAGCGTGTCCTGTACATCGGCCGCGGCAACGGCCTGGTCAACGACGACTGCGAAGTCCTGCTCGACCGGCAGGAAGCGAGCGACCGGCACCTGCGGTCGTTTGCCATGGGCGGACAGTTCAAGCAGGCGCTCGAGATTGAGTTCGGCCACCGTGAACCGAACGCCGTCCAATCCGAGGTCGCTGGCTACGGTGGGATGGACTTCCCCCACGATCCCGATCCGCTCGTCGTGCGCCACGATTTCGACGGACCGGCCGGGATGCAGCGCTGGGTGCTTGAGCGGCTGCCAGGTGACGTCGCTCATTCCGAACTGTTCGAGTAGCGCGTCGACCATGCCCTTGGCGTCGAAGTAGTCGAGCTGGTCGACTTCGGTCGGCCGTGGGTGGAACCGGTCGAAGTGGTCGCGTTGACCTGCTAGCGCGATGCCCACGGTGGAGGGTTCGTTCGGCAGCAGATTTGGGTCGGTGCCAAGATACACATGGCCGATTTCGAAAAGCTGCACCGTTCGCTCGTGCTTGAGGTTCTCGACGACGGCTTTGGCGAGGCCCGGTATGATCGACGGCCGGAGTACATCGTCTTCAGCAGGGATCGCGTTGCGAAGCCGCACCAGCGGCGCATCACGCAACGAGTGGGCCAGGCCGCCGCCGGCATTTAGCCCCCACTGCTCGATGTCCGCTTCCGACACAGTGATGTACCCGCGACCTTCGTACCCTCCGGCGGCAACCAGGAGCTGGCGCACACGCCGCTCGGCCAGATACGTCGGATCGCGCTCGACGGCCGGAGTCGTGCCGGTGATCAGCGTCGCGGGCAGTTGCTCGTAGCCGACGATCCGGGCGATCTCCTCGATCACATCCTCGCGGATCGTCACGTCGGTTCGCCAGGACGGCACGGTGACGGTCAGCGTGCCGTTGGTGGCATCGTGGACCGGCGCGAACCGGAGCCGGTCGAGCACTGCCACCATTTCGTCCGGTTCGACCGTCATGCCAAGTAGCGACGTCACCCGCAACGTCTCGAACATAATGGTGCGCGGTTGCGGCGGGTTAGGGTAGACATCCTGCATCGTCCGGATCGATGCGCTGGGGCAGAGTTCGAGAATGAGCTGGGCCGCCCGGGCGTTGGCAAGGCCGGCCAGTTCGGGATCGAGCCCGCGGCTGAAACGAGCCGAGGCGTCGGTTTGAAGCTTCTGGGCGCGTGCCGTCTGCCGGATATTGACCATGTCGAACGTGGCCGCCTCGAGCAGGAGCGACGTGGTGGTGTCGACGATTTCGCTGTTGACGCCGCCCATGACCCCAGCGAGCCCGACCGGTTTCACCGCATCGCAAATCAACAGCTCGCCGCCGCTGAGCGTTCGTGTCCTGTGGTCGAGCGTTTCGAAGCCTTCGCCTACCGCCGCCTCGCGGATGATGATCGTCTCCCCCTCCATGAACGCGAGGTCGAAGGCATGGAGCGGCTGGCCCAGTTCCAGCATGACGTAGTTCGTAATATCGACCAGGTTGTTGACCGAGCGGACGCCAGCCGCCTGGAGCTGTTGCGCCATCCACGATGGTGAAGACTCGACCTTGACACCGTCGACCACGATGGCGTGATAGCGGCGGCAAAGATCCGGCGCGTCTATTCGAACCAGCGTGTGGGATTGCGACACCGCTGAGAGATCCGCGATCTCTGGCTCGCGCAGGTTTGCGCCGGTGATTGCCGCCGCTTCGCGAGCGATCCCGAGGATCGAAAAGGCATGAACCAGGTTCGGAGTGATCTCGAACTCGATTACCGTGTCACCGAGGTAGTCGGCGAGCGGTGCCCCGTTCGGGGCGTCGGAATCGAGAATCAGGATGCCTTCGTGCTCCTCCGATATCCCGAGCTCCTTCTCGGAGCAAACCATGCCTTCCGAGCGGACGCCACGAATCGAACCGGGTTTGAGGGTCTTGTACTTCAGTTCATCGGAATAGGCGTCGATCAGCCGCGCCCCGGCCAGCGCCAGGGCGACCTTCTGACCCTCGGCAATGTTTGGGGCACCGGTCACGACGGTGAGCCGATGCTCTCCGGCCTCCACATCAGCCAGCACCAGCCGGTCGGCATCGGGATGTTGGGTAACCTCTATCACCTCACCGACATAAACCTTGTCCCACTCCGCGCCGATCCGCGTGAGCTGTTCCGCTTCGAGTCCCGCCATTGTCATCCGTTGGCCAAGCGTTTCCGGTGGAAGATCGGTGTCGACGTACTGTTTGAGCCAGCGATAGGGCACGTTCATGTTCGAGTGATCCTTGTCATAATGCTGGAGCCGTGGCTAACTGACGGCGTGGGCGAAGTCGCGCAGGAAGCGAATGTCGTTGTTGGCGAATGCGCGCACGTCGTCGACCCCGTACTTCATCATCGCGATCCGATCGATGCCGAGCCCGAAGGCGAATCCGCTCACCTCGTCGGGATCGTAGCCAACACCCCGGAGGACGTTGGGATGCACCATCCCGGCGCCTCCCATTTCCAGCCACCCAGTGTGCTTGCAGACCCGGCAGCCCTTGCCGTTGCAGATCGCGCAATCGACCGCGAATTCGACGCCTGGCTCGACGAACGGAAAGAAGTCGCACCGAAAGCGGATCTGTCGCTCCGGGCCGAACAGTTGTCGGGCCAGCTCCTGCAACGTGCCTTTCAGGTCGGCCATGGTGATGTTGCGGTCGACCGCCAGCCCTTCGAGTTGCGTGAACTGCCACTCGTGCGAGGCGTCCTGCGCCTCGAAGCGGAAGGCGCGGCCGGGCACGATCACGCGCACCGGCGGCCGCAACCGCTCCATCGTGCGCGCCTGCATTGGCGAGGTGTGCGTGCGGAGCACAATCTCCTCGCCACCGGTCTGGACGTGGATCGTGTCCCACACGTCTCGGGCGGGATGCTCGGCCGGGATGTTGAGCAGGTCGAAGTTGTAACGGCCGGTTTCGACCTCCGGGCCAAACAAGGCCTGGAAACCGAGCAGCGCGAAGATGTCGACTAGTTCATCGATCATCGTCGAGATTGGATGGGCGGCCCCGATCACCGGCTTTCGGCCCGGCAGCGAAACATCGACCGCATCCGTTGCGAGCTGCGCCATGAGCGCTTCGGATCCAAGACGGTCGTGGACCGGCGCAAACGCGTCGGTCAGTTCGTTTCGTAGTTTCTGCGCGGCTCGTCCAGCGATGGGCCGCTCTTCTTTGGGAAGCTGCCCGAGACCGCGCAGCAGGAGCGTAACTCGGCCTTTCGGGCCAAGGAACGCCGCTTCCCAGGCCACCGCGTCGGCAGCGGCAATCAGGGTGGCAAGTTGTTCGAGGGCGTCAGTTCGAACGCGTTCAATGTCGGCTGAGAGACCGTGGTGTTCTGTAGACATATCGATTATGACTCCGGACGCGGATGGTTTCATGCAACGAAAAACCCCTCGGCAGGGACGAGGGGTCGCCACGTGGTACCACCCTGCTTCATCGTCGACCGTGGACGATGCACTCTATTCGGCTCCGATATGGAGGAGCGAACCCGGCTCGCTGCGCATCCATGCGGTCGCGAACCAGCTCGGGAGTGAATTGACGATCGTGGCTGTGGCCGCGCTTCCAGTCTCTGGCGGAGCCTTCCTGTACGGCCGGTCGAATCGTCCTGTCTCCGTCGACGCCGATGTTCAGTTGTGCTGTCCTGAAGTATAGCAATCGGTCACCGGTTGGCGGCGTTTCGTGGCCGTATACTTCTGGCGAATTGCCGTGTTCGTGGACATCGCTGGGTTGGAGGGTATGTTGGACAGCATTATCGAGTCGATCTACGGTCGAGAAATCCTGGATTCACGGGGTAACCCAACGGTTGAAGTGGAAGTCATGCTGTTCGGCGGCGCGGTCGGCCGTGCCGCCGTTCCTTCGGGTGCGTCGACCGGCGCGTACGAGGCGATCGAACTCCGTGACGGCGACAAGGCGCGCTACGGCGGCAAGGGTGTGCTCCGGTCCGTGGAGCACGTCAACACCGATCTGGCGGCGGCCGTCGTTGGCATGAGCGCCTTCGACCAGGTCGAGATCGACCACGTCATGTGCGAGGTCGATGGGACCGAGAACAAGGCCCGGGTTGGAGCGAACGCCATCCTCGGTGTCTCGCTGGCCGCCGCCCGCGCGGCGGCGGAGGCGGCCGGGCTGCCCCTATACCGATACCTTGGCGGCCCGAACGCCCGGACCCTGCCGGTGCCGATGATGAACATCCTCAATGGCGGCAAGCATGCCGAAGGCTCCAGCGTCGACATGCAGGAGTTTATGGTGATGCCCGTCGGCGCCGAGTCCTTCCGCGAAGGCCTGCGTTGGGGAACGGAAGTCTTCCACACGCTGAAGAAGACGCTCGCCTTGCGTGGCTTCAACACCAACGTCGGGGACGAAGGCGGGTATGCTCCTAGCCTGGCATCCAATCAGGAAGCACTCGACCTCATCATCCAAGCGATCGAGGGGGCTGGCTACCGGCCCGGCGACGACATTGCAATCGCGCTCGACCCGGCGTCGACCGAGTTCTTCGTGGATGGCAAGTACGTGCTGGCCGGCGAAGGCACCACGTTGAGCGATTCCGACATGGTCGCGTTCCTCAAGGGCTGGACCGAAAAGTACCCGATCGTCTCGATCGAAGACGGACTCGCCGAAGATGACTGGGCAACCTGGACCCAGTTAACCGCTGAAATCGGCGACAGGGTGCAATTGGTTGGGGATGATCTGTTCGTCACCAACTCCGAACGCCTCCAGCGCGGGATCGACGAAAGGGCCGCCAACGCCATCCTCGTCAAGCTCAACCAGATCGGGACCCTGACGGAAACATTGGAGGCAATTGACCTGGCGCACCGCGCCGGCTTTCGCTCGGTGACCTCGCACCGTTCCGGCGAGACCGCCGATACGTTCATCGCCGACCTGGCCGTGGCCACGAACTCGGGTCAGATCAAGACGGGCGCACCATCCCGAGTCGACCGCGTCGCCAAATACAACCAGTTGCTCCGCATCGAGGACGAGTTGGGCTCGTCCGCCGTCTATCCCGGCCGCAACGCCTTCGCATGATTCGGACCTCCGACGGTGAGGAGCTGGGTGAGAACTCTCGGAGGCTTCCCTAACACGGCCCTTGGGTGACACGTACTCATTTCTATTGTGGGCAACTGGCGGAAAAGCGTGGTAGTGGCAAAGCTGTTTCTGTCCCCATTGCAAGGTCGAGACGAGCCGCGATTATGAGGTTCCCTCGACTCTGCGAGGTAGTTGGCTCTTGAGGAGGGCCATGCATGGACGGAGATCGACAAATGGTTTCACTCGGATCAAAGATGTTCGAGCATAACCTCTGGGCCAATCAGCGCGCACTGGAGGTTTGTGCCGACGTACCCGACGCGCTCCTGGATGTGACTGTCCAGGGGACGGCCGGGTCCATTCGCGAGACGCTCATGCACATCGCGGGCGCCGAGCAGCGCTATGTCATGCGGCTGAGCGGTCGGACGCCGACGTATGGAGAAGGCGACGGTTGGCCGGGGTTTCCTGTTCTCGCCCGGACGCTCGGAGAGAGTGGGCGACTCTTGATCGATCTCGCTGCGAAGGCTGACCCGGACGAGATTTTGGAGGGGGATTACCAGGGCCAGCGAATCAGGCTGCCGGTCGCGATCGCCTATGTGCAAGCCGTCAACCACGCGACGGAGCACCGCTCCCAGATCGCGACTATTCTGACTCAACAGGGCATCGACGCTCCCGATTTCTCGGGATGGGCCTGGCGGGATGCGTTGCAGGGAACACCAAACAAGGGGAGGGACATCCATCAGAGCCCATGAGGTGCGACCTCATGCAACGATATATGGGAGGGACGATTCCCCAGACTGTACGCGTCGTTGATGCCTGGCGCCAGTCTCTAAGCGACCTTCTTTCCGCGTGCGGACTTTTCGGGGTTCCAGTCATTGTGGATCGAGTCACGAATTCTTTCGTATGAATCCCCCTCGTTCCGGGCCTGCTCGGTCGTCGGCGCAAAGACTTGCTCGTAGAAGTCCTCACCCAAGGACCAGGCTCGGCTGATTCATGGACGGCGGCGGGGCAACGCCTAGCAGGTCGAGGACGGTCGGGGCGATCGAGCTTAGTACGGCGCCCTCCCGGAGCACCGCGTGACGGAGCGGCGAGTCCTCCGGCGCGACCAGGATCACGGGTACCGGGTTGGTCGTGTGCGCGGTAAACGGGCCACCCGTGACCGGGTCGATCATTCGCTCGGCGTTGCCGTGGTCGGCGGTGATGATCGCCGTGCCACCGGCCCGGTGCAGGGCCGCCAGGATCAAGCCGACGCAGGCGTCCACGGTCTCCGTGGCCGCGATCGCGGCCGCGATGTCGCCGGTGTGGCCGACCATGTCGCAATTGGCCAGGTTGACGATGAGAAAGTCATAGTTGCCTGAATCCAGTGCCTCGACCACACCGGTGCAGACGTCGGGGGCGCTCATCTCCGGTTGCAAATCGTAGGTCGCTACCTTTGGCGAGTCGACCAGCCGGCGATCTTCACCGGGAAACGCTACCTCACGACCTCCGTTAAGGAAGAAGGTAACATGAGGGTACTTCTCGGTTTCTGCGCTGTGGAACTGTGTCCTGCCAGCTTCGCTGATGACGCGGGCCAGCGGGAATTCGACGTCGTGGGGCGGAAATGCCACGTGCACCGGGAGGGTCGCGTCGTAGGTGGTCAGCGTCGTGACGTTGGCCGGAACCACGTAGCCTGGCCGGTCGAAGGTGGTAAAGGTCGCGGAAGCCAGAGCATCGGTGAGCTGGCGACCGCGGTCGGACCGGAAGTTGAAGAAGATCACTGCGTCATCGGCGCCGATCCGGTGAGTTGCCCCATCGGGTCCGGCGATGACGGTTGGCTCCACGAACTCGTCGGTCACGTCGAGTGCGTACGAGGTATCGATCGCCGTCACCGCGGAGGTCGCCTGCGGTCCCTCCCCGAGCGCGATCGCGCCGAACGCCCGTTCTGTGCGCTCCCAGCGATGGTCACGGTCCATCGCGTAGTAGCGACCGGTCACGGAAGCGATTCGCCCGACACCCGTGCGAACGAGATGACTTTCGACTTCGGTCAGGGCCTGCCGGCCACTCGTCGGCGACGTGTCGCGGCCATCGGTGAAAGCGTGGACGACTAATCGCTCGACTCCCGCATCCTTCGCCGCATTGAGCAGGGCCATCAGGTGCCGGATATGGCTGTGCACGCCGCCGTCACTTACGAGGCCCATCAGGTGGACCGTGCCGTTGGACGCCGTGGCCGAAGCGAATGCCTGCTGGATCGCACTGTTCGTGGCAAGTTCGCCGGCGAGGATTGCCCGGTCGATTCGGGTGATCCACTGGTAGACGATAAACCCGGCCCCGATGTTGAGATGGCCGACCTCGGAGTTGCCCATCTGGCCATCGGGGAGGCCCACCGCTTCTCCTGACGTTATGAGTGTCGCGTGGGGATAGGCTTCGAAGAGGCGGTCCAGCACGGGCGTCCGCGCTTGTGTCACGGCGTTGCCTGGACCATCGGGGGCGATTCCCCAGCCATCGAGGATCGCCAACAAGACTGGCGTTTTCGGTTCGATCATCATATGCATCCTTAAACCCTGTCTCGGTCATGTCGTCGAGTCATGTTCCCATGTCTGCACGGGCAATGGCGACCCCGGAAGCCATGTCATGCGACAATGCCCCACGAAAGAAATCGAGCGAGATTGATTGTTCAGAGGAGAAACCATGGCCACGTACCAGGTATCGCTTATCCCAGGTGACGGGATCGGTCCTGAAGTCGCGGAGGCGACCCGTCGAATCCTCGAAGCCACCGGGATCGGCTTCGAATGGGACTATTGTGACGCGGGCCTGGATGCCCTCGAGAAGCACGGCGACGTGCTGCCGGAAGCAACCCTCGAATCCGTGCGCAAGAACGGTATCGGGCTCAAGGGACCGATCACGACACCAGTTGGCAGCGGCTTCCGCAGCGTCAATGTCGGTCTGCGGCAAGCGCTCAACCTGTACGCCAACCTCCGGCCCGGCAAGACGATACCTGGCGTGCAGGCCGCATTCGATAACATCGACCTGGTGATCGTTCGTGAGAATCTGGAAGACACCTACGCCGGTGTGGAGTTCGATACTGGTACCCAGGAAGCCGCCGAAGTCATCGCTGCCATCAACGCCCGCAGCCAAAAGCAGATCGCCGCCAATGCCGCGATCACGATTAAGATGATCACGCCCGAAAATTCGCGCCGGATCGTCGAATACGCCTTCGACTACGCCCGCAAGAACAAGCGCAAAAAAGTTACGGCCGTCCATAAGGCGAACATCATGAAGTACTCGGACGGCCTTTTCCTGCGGGTTGCCCAGGAAGTCGCCGCCGAAAACCCGGACCTCCAGTTCGAGGACCGGATCGTCGACAACATGTGCATGCAACTCATGCAGAAGCCCGAACTTTACGATGTGCTTGTGATGCCGAACCTCTACGGTGACATCGTGAGTGATCTCGTCGCCGGCATGATCGGCGGTCTCGGTGTGGCGCCGGGCGGCAACATAGGGATGGAAGCGGCGGTCTTCGAGCCGATCCACGGGTCGGCGCCAAGCCACGCTGGAAAGAACGAGGCCAACCCGATGGCAATGACGCTCTCTGGCGCCCTTATGCTCCGCCATCTTGGCGAGATAGACGCAGCGGAGCGGGTCGAGGGTGCGGTCGCCGCGGTGATCGGCGAAGGCAAGGACGTTACCTACGACTTGCGCGAGGACCGTGACCCCTCGAAGGCCGCGACAACCTCCGGCATGGCCGACGCCATCATCGCCAGGCTTTGATGCTCCGCCATGAATCGGTCAGGCTTTGAAAATCGGCCCTTTGCCGATCCCCTTGCTTATCGCAATGGACAGGTATCGGCGATGGGCCGAACTGCCGGTATCCCGCCTTGACGCTCGTGATGGCGGACTCCTATACTTTGCTGCGGCCCGGAACCCGGGTGGGTGCTGTGCCGACGTAGCTCAATTGGCAGAGCAGCTGTTTTGTAAACAGCAGGTTGCGGGTTCGAGTCCCATCGTCGGCTCCGCTGAAAACAGGTTCATAGTGGTCTATACGGGTAGGTGCCTGAGCGGTTAAAAGGGCCTGGCTGTAAACCAGGTGCGAGAGCTACGGGGGTTCGAATCCCTCCCTGCCCACCGAACAGGCGACCGCAGCTGCGGTTCTGGATCGGGCCCACATAGCTCAGTTGGTAGAGCACGTCCTTGGTAAGGACGAGGTCATCGGTTCAAGTCCGATTGTGGGCTCCAGCTTGTTCAGCGATGCAAGAGGCTCCAGGCGGAGCCTCTTGCTTTCGTGCACTGGTCTGCGATGAATGCAGATCATCTTTTTCAGGAGGTTCATTAAAATGGCCAAGCAGAAGTTTGACCGATCGAAGCCGCACGTGAACGTGGGCACGATCGGGCATGTTGATCACGGCAAGACGACGTTGACGGCGGCGATCAGCAAGACGCTGGCGATGCAGGGCGGGGCGAC
>JALZMD010000414.1 GCA_030858375.1 Chloroflexota bacterium | reverse complement strand
CCCAGCGTCAGCAGGATATTCTGGAATTCATTGGCGCCTTCCTCGATGCGAACGACTATCCCCCCACCATACGGGATATTCAGCAGGAGTTGGGGATTTCGTCGACGAGTGTTGTCGATTACAACCTTAAGGTACTTGAGGAACGGGACCACATTCGCCGGAACCGTAATATCTCGCGCGGTATCGAGGTTGTCGGCCGCGGGCCCTCGCGTTCCAATGTCGTTTCGATTCCGGTCATTGGGCAGATTGCCGCTGGTCTCCCGATTCCTGTTCCAGGCCAACTCGAAGGCAGCGACGTGGCCGATATGATTGAGTTGAGCCATGAATTCGCCCCACGTGGCAGCGCCGACCTCTTTGCGCTCAGGGTTCGCGGTCACTCGATGGTCGATGCCCTCATCAACGACGGTGACATCGTGATCCTCAAGCAGCAGGAAACATGCGAAAACGGTGAGACCGTTGCCGTGTGGCTTGAGGAAGAAAAAGAAACCACCCTCAAAAAGTTCTACAGCGAAGGCGAGCGGGTCCGTTTGCAACCTGCCAACGTCACGATGGATCCCATCTACACGCGAGCCGACAATGTGCGCATCCAGGGCCGGCTCGTCACCGTCGTGCGCTCGATCGACTAACCGCGACGTTCATGCTCGCGATATGACACCGGTCTGGTCCTCAGCGACAGGCCGGTGTTTCGTTGTGTGGCGCATACTTGGCACCGTCGAGCGCGCCCTCGGCGTCGACATCTTCGTCCCAAAGGATGTGTGTTGTGATTGCCACGTTGCTCGCCGGTGCCGGATTTTCCGCGTCGTCCGGCCTCAATGCCTACCTGCCGCTTTTGATCCTTGCCCTGGCGGACCGGATGGGATCGGCTGTCGATCTCGAAAGGCCCTATGACTGGATTTCTTCGGCCGAAGGGTTGACCGTCCTCATGCTGGTCCTTCCCATTGAGCTGATCGGCGACAAGATTCCCCGTTTCGATCGGTATAATGACCTGCTGCACACTGGCTTGCGGCCAGTCGCTGGGGCATTTTGCTTCATGGCCATGGCCAGTCAGAGCGACTACCTGAACGTCTGGGTGGCCGGCGCGTTGGGGCTGGCCTTGGCATTGGCTACCCACCTATGGAAGATGCGATCGAGGGGGGCAATCACAACTGCAACGTCAGGTCTTGGGAATCCGATCGTCAGCATGCTCGAGGATGCGGTTGTCATCGTAGTGGCGATTTGCTCGGCATTCGTGCCGCTCGCCAATGTCGTTGCGGTCCCATTGGGCCTGACGACTCTTCGTCGAAGCTATCGCCGGATGGCCACGGGCGAAAGTCGAGTGATCGGGATCTTCCAGCCCAAACCTCGCTCATAGGGTTGCGTCGGATCGACTCAACTTATACACTATACTCAGACTAAGTATCTGGAGTATGCACTATGCCAAACACCGTAAGTTTCAAGGATTATTACACCGTGCTCGGCGTCGACCGCACCGCTGACCAGTCGGCGATTCGGTCCGCCTTCCGGTCGCGCGCAAAAAAAATGCACCCGGACGTAAATCGGGACGATCCCAAGGCGGAGGAGCAGTTCAAGGACCTCAACGAGGCCTTCGAGGCGCTGTCGGATGCTGGCAAGCGCAAGATGTACGACCGCTTTGGTGAAGACTGGAAGCGGTATCAGGATGCGGGCGTGTCGCCCGATGAGCGTTTCCGGGGTGGCGCGACTTCAACTCGGCAGGCCACGCAAGGGACACCGGGAGCCCCTGAGGATTTCGGCACTTGGTTCGCCGGCGAAAATGGCAGCTTCACCTTCGAATCGGCGGACAACGGGGGGCGCTTTTCGGATTTCTTCAACCTCTTGTTCGGAGCCCAGCAATCCGGATCGGGGCCAATGCGCCAGTCGACCGTACGACCCAGGCGTGGAGACGATCTCGAAGCGCCAACCACGATTACGATGGAGGAGGCCGCAACTGGAACCCAGCGGCGACTCTCCGTCCGCACGCCCGGAACCTGTTCCCTCTGCAAGGGCGCTGGTGAAGTGCGAGGCGGGATGTGTCCTCGCTGTGATGGCAGCGGCACTGTTCCGGCGATGAAGGAACTGGAAGTCTCCATACCCAAAGGGGTTCGTACCGGGTCGCGGGTTCGCGTTTCTGGCCGGGGCGGGCCAGGAATGAACGGTGGACCGGCGGGCGATGTCTACCTGGTTATCAAACTGGTGCCGCATCCCCGGTTCGAGCGCGCTGGCGACGATCTGGTCGAGACAGTGAACATTCCGCTGTACACCGCCGTGCTCGGGGGCGAGGTAGTCGTGCCGACGATCAGCGGTCAGGTCGCATTGACCGTTCCTGCGGGCACCCAGGTTGGACGCCAGTTTCGCTTGCGAGGCAAGGGCATGCCGAAACTCGGATCGACGACGGGCGAGGCCGGGGATCTGCGGGTTCGGGCCGCGATCGAGCTTCCGGTTTCGCTCACCGATGAACAGCGAACGCTGTTCGAGCAACTGCGGGATCTCGGTTCATCGAAGGACTGATCCCCCACCCTTCGCTATCTGCGATAATCGGTCTGAAGAACGGATGTAACGGCCGGGGTGACCCGGTCGTCACCGTGTCTTCTCCCGAATGTGAACACGGATGCGACATCGCAGGGAGTCGAAACGTCATGCCGGCAACAATCATCATGGGCGGTCAATGGGGTGACGAGGGCAAGGGCAAACTGACTGATGCGCTTGCCGCCGATGCCACCATGGTCGTGCGTGCCAATGGCGGCAGCAACGCGGGCCACACCGTCCAGACCCGAAACGGTACATACAAGCTTCGTCTCGTACCATCTGGCATCCTCAATCCTCACGTGCGCTGCGTGATTGGCGCCGGTGTCGTGATCGAGCTCGGCACGCTCGTGGGCGAACTCAGGGGGCTTCAGGAGCGAGGTATCGACACGTCGGGTATGCTGATCTCGGATCGCGCCCACCTGGTGCTACCGTTCCACAAGCGGCTCGACGAACTCGAAGAGCAGCGCCGCGAACAGGATGAAATAGGCACAACGCTTAATGGGAACGGACCAGCGTACGCCGACAAGGCTTCCCGACATGGGCTGCGCGTGTGCGATTTGCTTCGACCGGAAATCCTCCGCCGCAAGCTTACAATCGAAATCGACGCCAAGAACCAGAACCTCGCCGGCGTTTTCGGCGATCCCCCGCTGGAGATCCAGCCACTCTATGAAGACCTGCTCGAACTCACCGAATTCATTCGCCCGATGGTTGTTCCAACGGAGGTCATCGTCCAGGATGCGTTGCATGCGGGCGAGCAGATCATCATCGAGTGCGCCCAGGGCGCCATGCTTGACATCGATTACGGCACCTACCCCTACGTTACCTCATCCTCCCCGACAGCGGCCGGTGCCTGCCAGGGTGCCGGCGTCGCGCCCTCCCAAGTGGATACCGTCATCGGGGTTTACAAGGCCTACAGCACCCGTGTTGGCGGCGGTCCAATGCCGGCCGAATTGCTCGACGAAACCGGCGAGCTGATTCGGGTGCGCGGCCGGGAATGGGGGGTGAATACGGGACGGCCACGTCGGACCGGCTGGTTCGACGGTGTCGCTGCTCGCCAGACCAGCCGCCTGAACGGCGTGTCCAACATCGCTCTTACCCTGCTCGATGTGCTCGATGTCCTCGACGAGATCGGCATTTGTGAGCGGTATCGTGTGGGCAATCGAGCGATCACGCACGTACCAGCTCTTCTGGATGAATTGGCCGGCGCGTCCCCGGACCTGAAGTTCGTGCCTGGTTGGTCGCAGGACACGAGTGAAGTCCGGGTATTCGCCGACCTGCCGGAGAACGCGCTGTCGTACCTCAACGTCATTGAATCGCATCTCGGGGCGCCGGTGCGGTACGTTGGTGTCGGACCGGACCGCGAGCAGCTGATCGATCGCCTGCATGCATAGTGTCAAGAGCATTTGCTCAAACGGATTGTTGATGGCGTTCGAGTTCACCTCGACCCGGAATCCGGGCAGTCGAGCTCTGCCACGATCAGGTAGATGCCGTTTTAAGCGTGACTGGTGCTATGGTCCGAGCTCCCGCCGTTCGTGCTTTGGTTCGCGTGCCATCAGGCGAACGATTGCGTCGCGAGGTGATACACCCTCGAACAGCACGCGGTGCATCTCTTCGACAATGGGGAGTTCAACCTTAAGCGATAGCCCCAGTGCGCGAGCAGCCCTGGTTGTTGCGACACCCTCTGCTACCTCATGCATCGACCCGACGATGTCATCCAGCCCCTTCCCGTTGGCCAGGGCCACGCCCACTCGATGATTCCGGGAGTGTGGACTGGAGCAGGTCGCGATCAGGTCGCCGATGCCAGATAGACCGGCAAATGTCAGCGGTTGCGCACCGCAGGCAATTCCCAGCCGGGCGATTTCCGCAATTCCCCGGGTCATGAACGCCGCCTTGGCGTTGTCGCCGGCGTCCATTCCGTCGGCGATGCCGGCGCCGATTGCGATGATGTTCTTCAACGCACCGCCAAGCTCAACCCCAATCAGGTCGTCGCTCTGGTAGACACGGAACCGTTGATTGTGGAATATGCTGGCGAACTCTTCGGCAACTCCATCGACATCCGAGGCAATGACCGTGGTGGCAGGGTGTCCTGCGGCAATCTCGCCTGACAGGTTGGGGCCCGAAAGCGCCGCGACTGCTGTGCCTGATCCCAGGACAGCGCGGATGACCGCCGATGGACGAAGGATTGACTCCACTTCAAGCCCCTTGACCGCGCTGAGGATGGACACGCCACTGATCGCATCCGACACGTCCACGATCGAGGCCCTGAGTTTCTGGGCCGGAATAGCCAACACGAGGGCGCCTGCGTCAATCCGGGAGATCTCGGCAGCATGGACAACCTCGACAGAACTCGGGATCGCTACCCCCGCCAAAGATGTTGGATGACGCCGATGAGCCCGCATGAAATCGGCACTGGCGGCCGTGTGGGCGATGAGCGTCACCGCCTGTCCCGATTCCGCCGCCAGGATCGCCAGCGTCGTTCCCCACGCTCCGGCACCGAGGATGCAGACGCGTCCAGGAAATGTCGACGCGTAATGGTTCTTCATTGACATGATTCTCCGCCAATCCGTAGACTCTCGACCGTGTTCCGACAAGGTCGAAAGACGCCTGGAGCCATGTGGCGCCTGGCGCGTAGTTTGAGGAATGTCCCCATGACCCTGCAACTTCCGCTGGATTCCGTTGCGATTCGCAAGATCATCCCGCATCGTTATCCGTTCCTGCTGGTCGATCGAATCG
Source organism: Chloroflexota bacterium (assembly GCA_030858375.1). GTDB lineage: Bacteria > Chloroflexota > Chloroflexia > Thermomicrobiales > UBA6265 > JACCYX01. The sequence continues at coordinate 4,530 of JALZMD010000414.1, read as the reverse complement.
TCGAGCTGACGCCAGGTGAGCGAGCCGTAGGGATCAAGAACGTTTCCGCCAACGAACCGTTCTTTCAGGGACACTTCCCGGACTATCCCGTGATGCCAGGGGTGTTGATCGTCGAAGCGATCGCCCAGGTCGGCGCCGTGGCGATGCTGAGCCTACCCGAACTGACAGGGCAGATTGCGCTGTTCGCAGGTATCGAAAAAGTCAGGTTCAAGCGTCAGGTGAAACCAGGGGATACGATCCGCCTGGAAGTTGAAATGGGCAAGATCCGCCGGAGCATCGGTACAGGTGCCGGCACGGCAACCGTCGACGGCGAGATTGCCTGTAAGGGCGAGTTCATGTTTGCGCTCGTCCCCGATCAGGCCAGAAACTGAATGCCGCGCAAAGTACAGGTTGATCTCGGTCGTCGACTGCCTCGATATCGCTCGAGTATGTTCCCCAACGGCGTCAGGTGCGACATTGCGTATGTATGGTCCCTACCCTCACCGGCGAAGGGGCACCTCGATCCACAGGGTACAATCTAAACATGCCGAAAGTGGGCGAAATGAACCGCAGTGAGGCCGTGGCAGGGTTGCAACTTGCGTAGTTGACGGGCGACTGGGTCGCCCACCGAAGGAGTGAAACCGTGTCTTCCTCGGGTAAGACGATGGGCCTGATCCTGATTGGGGTGGGAGCGGCAATCGGTCTCGCGGTCGGCGCCTGGATCGTGTCCGCGCTGGCCGATGGGTCCACTGGACTTTCCGGCGCAATGCTCGGATTCGTTCTCCTCCTCATCTTTATCGTGGCCCCGCTCGTAGGCGGCGGACTCTACATCCTTAGTAAGGGTCGGGCCGAGGAGCGTGAACTCGCACATGTCCGCGCCCAGCGTGCCCTGATCGATATCGTGAAGACGCGGGGACAGGTGCAGATCAGCGACCTGGTGCTTGAACTCAAATCGACTCGCGACCAGGTGCAGCAAAACCTGCACGATCTCGTCGGGCGTGGGCTGTTCTCCGGGTACGTCGATTGGGACAAGGGGGTGCTCTATTCCGTGGAAGCCTCCCAACTCAACGGTCGGCAAACCTGCCCCAATTGCGGAGGACAGGTTGAACTGGCGGGCAAAGGACTCATCAAGTGCCCGTATTGCGGCGCCGAAATCTTTCTGTAGTATCCGGTGCCCGCTCTGCTTGAAAGGATGACGTGTTTGGAAAGTATATTGAACGAGATGCTGTCGAAAGTGCCGGGATACACCGGGTATCGCTCGAAGGAGGGTCGACGCGACGACGATCGCCGCCTTCGTGAGTCGATCGCCGCCAGCCTAGACACCACCGTCACCACCCTGACCGGCGTGAGCGCCGATCTCGCGCGCCAGCGAAAGCTGACCCACATCTCCACCGTCGAACGGCTGGTTGGTGCGACGCGACTCCTGGCCGATCGCGTGCGCTCGGCATCCTACGGCTACGGCGGCGTCTTCAGCGATCGATCGATCGATGAGTTTGCATTGGACCAGATGCGGCAGTTCGACGCGGCTTTCCAGAATGAAGCCCGGTCGATCGATTCCCTTGCAAACAGCCTCGCCACATCTCCAGAGGGACCGCTCGACGTCGATATCAACGAATACCAAGCGGAGCTCAATCGATTGGGACTCCTCTTCGATGCCCGAGGCGAAGTCGTGGAGTCGGCTCGACCAAATCGCGATGCCGCCGTGCTCAAGCTGCTTGACCCGAAGACCGAGCCCAAGTTGCCGGCCTTGGCGATGCTCCGCATTGGAGATGCCCTCTCAATTCTCGGGGACAACTACCTGGTCGATGCGACCGTAACATTCAGCGAGCCTGATCGACAGTTGACCATTTCCAGGGTTGGCGCCGGCCCCGGCGGCGAACCGCAATGGCTGCTTGGCAGCACCGCGGAAGACGAGAGGTCCGCACGCCTGGTGGAAACGTCCGAAGGCACGGCAGATCCGGGAACGAGCCGTTCGGCTAAGGCGCGTGTCACCACTGGAACCGATTCGAGGGACGGGATCGCCGCGCGTTTTGGGTATACTGCGTCTGCGGACGGCAATGTTTCGTTCTGGTATGCGCTAGGCAGTGAATCCCGGTTCTTTACCGGCAGCGCCGTCGATAACGACGACGTTGAGGTCTACGGACAGGCTTAGTACCGAAGGAGATCCATCACATGGCTATTCTTGACCGCATGTCACGGCTGGTTCGCGCAAATATCAACGAGATGCTCGATCGAGCCGAAGATCCCGAAAAGATGATTGACCAGATCATCCGCGACATGCAGACCAACATCACGGATGCACGTCGCCAGGTCGCGGCGATGATTGCTCAGGAAAAGGAACTCGACGCCGATCTGAAGGAGAGCCGAGAACTTTCTGATGAGTGGGCCACCAAGGCCAAACGCGCCGTCGATGCCGGCAAGGATGACCTCGCCCGTGAGGCACTCCGGCGCAAGCGCGACAGCGATGAAAACCTGGCTGTCTACGAGCAACAGCACGAGGTTCAGACCCAGACCGTCACCAAGCTGAAACAGCAGCTGTCGGCCCTAGAGTCGAAGTACCAGAACACGTTGAGCCAACGCGATGCCCTCGTGGCTCGCCAGAAGCGCGCCGTTGCAACCAAGAAAATTGTCGCCCAGTCCTCTTCCGCCGTTTCGTCGCTGAGCTCGGGCCTCGACGCTGGTGGCGAACTCGATCGCATGGAAGCCAAGATTCGCTCCACTGAGTCCGAGGCTGCCGCCTACCAGGAACTCGAGAGCGAGTCGATGGATGCCCAGTTCCGCGAACTGGACTACGACATCGATGTCGAGTGGGAACTCGAGGCGCTCAAGTCAGGATCCTCATCGCCCGCAGGTCAAATCCCCGAAAACACCGAGCAAGTGTGACGCGTCCCGGGCCTAGCACCAGCCGGCGTTGGTGCCCGGATCTGAACGCGGGAGGGGACCAACCACCTTTTGGTCTGGTCCTCTCCAATGCCGGGTACCAATCCGGAGGTCCCTACCGTGGCAATCATCGATGTCATCGAATACCCAAACGAAGCGAGCAATGAACTCGTTCACCGTGAGCCGGAGGACACTTCAGGCGAGTTTCGGATGGGTTCGCAGCTCATTGTGCGCGAGAGCCAGCGTGCCGTCTTCTTCCGGGATGGCAAGGCCCTGGATCTCTTCGGGCCTGGCCGTCACACGCTTTCTACCAACAATATCCCCCTCCTTGGTGGCCTGATCGGACTCCCGTTCGGCGGAGACAGCCCGTTCAAGGCCGAGGTCTATTTTGTCTCGATGCGGGAGTTCACGGATTTCAAGTGGGGCTCCGCCCAGCCGCTCGTCTATCGGGATACGGAGCTTGGCATGGTCCGGCTCCGTGCGTTCGGGACGTACAGCGTTCGCGTTTCTGATCCTCAGCTTCTGATCGCGCAGGTCGTCGGCACCCGTGGCTCATACGGGACTGGCCAAATCGATGAGTTCCTTCGAAGCATCATCCTCAATCAGTTCAACGATCTGCTCGGAGATGTCCACACGTCGATCCTGGACCTTCAGGGCATGACGAAGGAAGTAGCCGACGCCGCGCGAGCAACGCTGGCTGAGCCGTTCTCCCGCTATGGCCTGGAACTGACCAGTTTCCAGATCAGCGCGATCACGCCGCCGGATGAGGTCATGGCCCGGATCGATGAACGTTCCGGCATGGCCGCCCTCGGCAACCTCAACGACTACACGAAGTTCAAGACGGCCGAAGCGATCGGCGACGCGGCGAACAATCCCGGAACCGCCGGGGACGTCACTGGCGCAGGTGTCGGGCTCGGGGCGGGCCTCGGTATCGGCCAGGCGATGGCTGGCGTGATGAGGGACTCCCAGAGTGCACCCGCCGCTCCCGAGTCAGTCGCCAGTGCCTCGATGCAATGCCCGAACTGCCGGGCGAACATCCCGGCAGGCTCGAAATTCTGCCCGGAGTGTGGCACCGACCTCGGCGGTACGCAGTGCCCTCACTGCGGTGCCCAGAACCAGCCTGGCGCGAAGTTTTGCAGTACGTGCGGCAAGTCGCTCGGCTGACACTCGCGAGCGGCAATCAAAAATCAAAAGGCTAGGGTGGAGTGTGTCAAGAAGGTGAGACAGCAGTTTGGGTAAGCTGGTGCCAGGCAACCAGGGGCGGTCGGCCCTGATTCCAGGTATGGGGACGTCGCCGGTTGTACCAGCCTTCGATGTAGCGCACGATCCAGGCGCGGGCGTCCTTGCGCGTCGCAAAGGTCCCCACCTCGGCGACCAAGTCGCACTTGAGGGTAGCGAAGAACGATTCGGCCACGGCATTGTCCCAACAGACCCCGGTGGCGCCCATCGACTGAATCACGCCCAGCCCGGCACATTGGGCCTGGAAGGCGTGGCTGGTGTACTGCGTGCCGCGGTCACTGTGAAAGATTGCGGCCGGTCGGAGGTGTCCATGCTGGTGGGCCATCGTCAAGGCGGCGCTCACCACCACGGTGTGGAGCGTGGGCCGCAGCGCCCACCCGATCACCGCCCGGGTAGCCAGGTCGAGTACGACGGCCAGGTAGAGCCAACCCT
>JALZMD010000409.1 GCA_030858375.1 Chloroflexota bacterium | reverse complement strand
TCGTCGTGCCGGCCCTGTTCCGCGACACCGGTCTCGTCGACGACCACGATCCGGTCGGCGTTCTGGATCGTCGCCAGGCGGTGGGCGATGACGAGGGTCGTGCGGCCCACGGCCAGCTCGGCAAGTGATTGCTGGATCGCCCGCTCGGTCTCGGTATCGAGCGCCGAGGTCGCCTCGTCGAGGATCAGGATCGGCGGATTCTTGAGGAACATCCGAGCAATCGCCATCCGCTGCTTCTGTCCACCAGAGAGTTTCACGCCGCGTTCGCCGATGATCGTATCCATTCCGGCCGGTAGCCCGGCGATCACCCCGTCGAGCTTCGCCCGCCGCGCCGCCACCTGGATTTCGTCCTCGGTGGCATTCAGCTTGCCGTAGGCGATGTTTTCGCGTATCGTGCCGCCGAACAGGAAGACGTCCTGCTGGACGATCCCGATTTCCTGCCGCAGCGAGGCCAGCGTCATCGCCCGGATATCGATGCCGTCGATCGCAATCCGACCCGCATCGATTTCGTAGAAGCGGGGCAGCAACGCCGAGATTGTCGTCTTCCCGGCACCGGACGGTCCGACGAAGGCGACGGTTTCCCCGGCGTGAACGGTCAGGTTCAGGTTCTGGAAGACGGGCCGGTCCGGGGTATAGCCAAAGGTCACATTTTCGTAGGTGATATTGCCCCGAAGATTGGCAACATCGATCGCATCCGGCGCATTCTGGATATCTGGCTCGGTTTCCATGAGTTCCAGGTAGCGCTTGAAGCCAGCGATGCCCTTGGGATAGATCTCGAGTACGGAGGTGATCTTCTCGACCGGCCGGAAGAAGACGCCGACCAGGAGCAGGAAGCTGACGAAGCCGCCGTTGGACAGTTCGCCTTCCATCACGTAGTAGGTGCCGGCCACCATCACCACGAGTTGGGTGAGGCGCATCCCAAAGTAGCTGAGCGACATCGAGGCGGCCATGATCCGGTAGGCATCGAGCTTGGTCTTGCGGTAGCTTTCGTTGTCCTTCGCGAACAGGGCGCGCTCATGATCCTCGTTGGCGAAGGCCTGGACCACCCGGATGCCGCCGACATTCTCCTCGATCCGAGCGTTGAACTCGCCGACCCGGCCGAAGAGGCTGCGCCAGGTTCGGGCCATCCGGCCCCCGTAGCGGGTGGTGACCCAACCAGTGAACGGCACGATGCAGGCGGTGATCAAGGCAAGCTGGGGATTGACCGCGAACATCAGCGCGAAGGCGCCGATGAAGGTCATGACCGCGATGAAAACGTCTTCCGGCCCGTGGTGGGCGACCTCGCCGATTTCCTCCAGATCCTTGGTCACGCGGCCAACGAGATGCCCCGTTTTCTGGTTGTCGAAGAAGCGGAACGAGAGCTTTTGGATGTGATCGAAGGTGCGCCGGCGCAACTCGGTCTCGATATTGATCCCGAGCATGTGGCCCCAGTAGGTGACAACTACCATCAACCCGGTATTGATGACGTAGATCAGGAGCAGCCCAATCGACGCCGCAATGATCAGGTTCCAGTCGCCGCTCGGCAGGAGTTCGTCGATGAAAACGGCAACCGCGATGGGGAAAGCGAGTTCGAGGAGACCCGAAACCACGGCGCTCCCAAAATCGACGTAGAACAATTTTTTCCACGGTTTGTAGTAGGCGAAGAACTGCTTCAGCAAATCCATTCAGGCACTCGGGAGGGGTGGGGAGATCGATGCGGGACATCGACGTCATGGGCCAGGAAGGTCGACGCGGGTCGGGGCGAGAGGACTCGCTTCTTCATCATACATGCCGCGCGCCGCTACCGGCCGCCCAACCTGGTCAGCGGGCGGAACGACGCTCGTCCTCATGGTGTGGCTCTTCCGCCGTGAGGTTCCCCGCCGTTTCGCGAAACCGGCCCCCGACCTGGCCGCTGGTCAGGTAGTGACACCGTGGACGGCCGCCTGCGGGCTGGCGCCGGTGCTCTGGCTGATCGCGCTGGTCGCGTTTGGGATGCTGGGCTTTCCGCTGTGATGGGCGGCCCACGGCGGCAGCATCGGCCTGGGCGCGATTACGATCGGAACCAGGCGGTTGTCGCCCCGCCAGGCGGTGAACGATCTCTCGCTGCCCGTCTTCCTCTTCGTCGTCAGCATGACGATCGTGGTCGGCGGGTTCGAACGGACGTGGCTGGACGGCCGCGCAATCGACCTGCCATCGAATGAGCCACTGGCCCTGGCGCTCGCCGTGGGCGCCAACGTCGTCAACACCGTCCCGATGGCGCTGCTGTCGATCACGGTGATCGGGCGAGCCCCACCGGCGATGCGCGACCTGCTGGCCTACGGAGCCCTGGTTGGGACCAACATCGGCCCGGCGCTGACCACGTATGGGTCACTGGCGACGATCCTCTGGCTCACGCCGATTCGCCGCGCCGGGGTGACCGTGTCGGTCCGCGATTACATGCGGGTCAGTGTCCTGGTCGTCCCGGTCGCGCTGCGCACGACGACGGCAACGCTCTATCTGGCGACACGGTGACCGCGCATCGTGGACGGAGATCACATTTCGCGTGTGGTCGCCGTGGTCGCCTCACGCGGTTCTACGGAGGGTTCCCGCGCCCCGGTGGTCGGGCTGGCGAGGCCCTTGAGCGCCTCGTTCACGTGCGCCGCGAGCAGACGGCGCCGCTCTTTCATGAAATCACGGAACCGCACGGGTTCCCACAATGCCGGATCGGTCGGGATCGCCTAGGCAAACAGCCGCGACTCGGGAACATCGGCCAAGTACCGGTACAGGTCGCTGGTGGGTTTCGTGGCACGAATCTCCTGGGTGGCGAGAACATAGTTCGGCAGCTCGTTCGTTTCCCGGCTGAAGGCGTGACGCTTCGTTGACGCCGATGGAAAGACCTGCTGCATCACAACCGGGCTGATCGACGCCGGTGACGAGCTGACGATGACATCGCC
>JALZMD010000401.1 GCA_030858375.1 Chloroflexota bacterium | reverse complement strand
TAATAGAGGTTGTAGGGAAGTTCCCACCGGACCGAGAGCTGCGGCCAAAGGGTGACGAACGCGCTGTAGCCGTAGGCGACACTGGTGCCCACGGCGACGAGGGTGTTCATGTTGGTCGAGGCGTGCTTCGCGGCGTTCCACGCCTGCACGTAGAAGACCCGGCCCGCCCAGAACTGGACCAGGGTGGCCGCGATCAACAGGATCGGCGCAAGATTCTGTTCGCTGACCGGCATCGGCAGGTACATCGCCGCCATCATCGCAGCGCCGATGACCAGGCTCACCAGTGACTTTCGCTTGAGGTCAGCGATCTCGATATCGCGCCGGAGGCGCCGGGTATCATCTTCCCGCTCGGTCGCCGAGGAACCCTGAACCCCATCGACAACCTCCGATTCCCGTTCCTGCGCACGCGGTCGGGCGCCATACCCGGCGGCCTCAACGGCCTTGGCAAGGGTGACGACCTGGACCATGGCGGGATCGAAGGTAACAGTTGCCCGCTCGGTGGCGAGGTTGACGCTGGATGACCGTACGCCGTCCAGCTTGTCAAGGGCGACTTCGACGCGGCGCACGCACGAGGCGCAGGTCATGCCTTCGATGTCGAAGGTGACTTCACCAGCTGATTCGGCCGGCGGCGTCAGGACCGATGATGATTCGGGCAGCGCAATCGTGCCTGACGTGTAGCCGGCATTCGAGACGGTCTTCGCCAGTTGCTCGGTGGTAACCAGCTCGGGATCGATTGCGACATGGGCCCGTTCGGTGGCCAGGTTGACACTTACGCGGTGAACACCCTCAACCTTGTCGAGCGCCTGCTCGACGCGTCGAACGCACGAGGCGCAGGTCATACCGTCCACAGCGAAATCCAGATCCAGTGTCCGCGGTTGGGTGGTGGTCATTGGCGTTGCCCGTCCTTACTCCGCACATCTCCAGCCTGAGGCTGCCTTTACGCAATTCATTATACCCCCCTAGGGTATAAAGTGCAACTCCATCGAGATAAAGCCCACCATTCTTCTCATGGATTGGCATCCGTCCTGATGTACCATTGGCATCAGTGGGTAAAGGCCGACCTCGCACACTCATTCTGGCCGCAGTGCCCTGCCATAGAGTGGAGATTTATTCTGGCTCGATCGCGGGACGGCTTCGATAGCCGCGACAATGCAGAAGACCTGCCAGACAGGGAACCGACTGCCGCCCGCGACCTGGCAGGCCGGGCGAACGAATCCGCCTGTCCATGGTGCGGCAGTTCGGCCACGGTGCGGGTTCAGCGTGGGTTCGTGGGACCAACTGATGACCGCAATCAGTACCTTAACTGCAATGCCTGCAACCGTCTCACCTTCGAGATTATTTCCAAAACGGTGCGGGACATGCGGGTCGGCCAGTTCCGGGTCGGTGGAACGTATCGTGATACGGCGAACCAAACCAAATATACGATTACGCGCGTGCTTAAAGTTGGCATGAACGAGTGCCTGCTCTATGTGAAACCACTTATGCGCACCGAATCCGGCAACGATCGTACCGGCGATCGGGATTGAATCGAGACCTTTTGCCAACTGCGTGATACGGCACCAACCGGAACCGTGTGAGGCCGCACGCTCTTTCGATGTCGCGCTCAAGCATCCATAAGCAAGGCCACCATGTCAGACATTGATATCATCGGCATCGACGCCACCGAGAGTGAGCTCGAAACCTTTGTCGGCGACGCCTCACTGGTTTCGGAGGTCGCCCGGCGACGTACTTTTGCCATCATTTCCCACCCGGATGCCGGCAAGACCACCCTGACCGAGAAGCTCCTGCTCTACGGCGGTGCTGTCCAGCTGGCGGGTTCGGTCACCGCCCGTCGAAGCCAGCGCCACGCGGCCTCGGATTGGATGGAGATGGAGCGGCAGCGTGGCATCTCGATCACCTCGACCGTGCTCGCCTTCCCGTACAACGGGTATCAGCTCAATTTGCTCGACACCCCAGGTCACCAGGATTTTTCCGAAGATACGTACCGCACCCTGACCGCGGTCGACAGTGCGGTGATGGTCCTCGACGGTGCCCGGGGGATCGAGCCGCAAACGCTCAAGCTTTTCGAGGTGTGCCGGCGCCAGCACACACCGATCTTCACGTTCATCAACAAGATCGACCGGCCCAGCCAGCACCCTCTCGAACTGATGGACGAGATCGAGCGCACACTCGGGCTGGAAACGTATCCGCTCAACTGGCCGATCGGCGACGGACCGGATTTCAAGGGCGTTTACGATCGGATCACCCGCACGGTGCAACTTTTCGAACGTACTACCCACGGGGCACGTCCGGTCCCGGTCCAGATGACGGACCTTGACGATCCGATGCTGGATGAACGGATCGGCCCGAAATTCGCTCGTCAACTTCGCGAGGAGATGGAGTTGCTGGACCTTGCCGGAACCAGTTTCGACCTGGAGGCTGTCCACGCCGGCACCCAGACGCCCGTCTGTTTCGGATCGGCGCTCACAAACTTTGGGGTCCAGCTCTTTCTCGATCGCTTCATCGAACGCGCACCGGCGCCGGTCGGCCGGGAGAGCACGGTCCGGACGCTTCGTCCGACCGACCATACGTTTTCGGGGTTCGTCTTCAAGATCCAGGCCAACATGGATCCCCGGCACCGCGATCGCGTCGCCTACCTGCGCGTCGTCTCCGGCAAGTTCGAACGGGACATGGACGCCTGGCACCCGCGGACGAAGAAGAAGGTGCGCCTGGCGCGCCCGATGCGGCTCTTCGGCCAGGACCGGGAAGTCGTCGACGAAGCCTACGCTGGCGATGTCGTGGGACTGATCAATCCTGGCGCCTTTACCATTGGCGATACCATAAGCTCCGACGAGATCGGCCACTTCGCGGCGCTCCCACGCTTCCAGCCTGAGCATTTCGCGCTTCTCCGGCATGCCCGGGCTGATCGCTACAAGCAGTTCCTCAAGGGCCTGACCCAAATCGAGGAGGAGGGGGCGATCCAGCTCTTCTACCCGGTCAGCACCGGTAGCCGCGAGCCGATCATGGCCGCGGTCGGCGCCCTTCAGTTCGACGTCGTCCGATTCCGGCTGGAAGCGGAGTACAACGTCGAAACCATCATGGAACCGCTGTCCTACTCGGTCGCCCGATGGGTCACCGGTGACGACGCCGAAATCACGAACATCGGCAATGGGCGGGGGCGCATGCGAGCCGAAGACCGCGAGGGTCGATCAGTTATACTTTTCTCGACCGAGTGGGACCTTCGATTCGCCGTGGAAAACGCATCCGGCGTCG
>JALZMD010000379.1 GCA_030858375.1 Chloroflexota bacterium | reverse complement strand
TCGTCTCGAGCACGAACCACGGCAACGCCACCATGACCAGCGCATTCCCGATCAGGGACACGCCGTTACCGAAGAGAAATGTAGCGACCGCCAATCGGCCTTGTCGGGCATCATGAAGCCCCAGATTACGTCCCTATCGCGACAAACGATTTCCCCGGCTTGTCCTGTCGTTAATTACCCTTCTTACAATAGCGCCTCCTGATTGAATTGACATCCTGAGTGGTCTGTCTACATCGATGTGTCGCATACCGGGATGGGGTAGAGATGGGTGAGCCGCGTGCGGGCGTCCTCGGTCGTGAAGGTCCACTGCGCGGGGGCGGCGACGGCATTCCGCGCGTCGGCCCAGGCCGCGACCTCCGTTGCCAACGTTGCCTGGTCCGGGATGCGGCGATCCAGGCACTGGCGGCCGAGCACCGCCAGCTCCAGCTCGGCCATGTTCAGCCACGAGCCGTGCTTGGGCGTGAACCGCAGCTCCAGCTTGCGTGCGATGCGGCGGGCTTCCGGTGCAGGAAAGGCCGTGTACAGCGAGCTGAGCCGATGGGTATTGAGGTTGTCGAGGACGACGATGATCCGCGCGGCGTCGGCAAACTGTGGGGTATCGACGAGATCCCGCATCGCCAGCGCCCAGTCGACGGCGGTCCGTTGGGCGGTCACCGTCACCTGCCGCCAGCCCAGATGCGGGGCGTAGCTCAGGAAAAGATTGGCGCTGCCGTGCCGCACATACTCGGGGTCCTCCCGGGCGGGCTGGCCGGGCTGGGCCGGCCGGGGAGCGCGGGCATGCGCCTGGAGCGCCTTGCCCGATTCGTCGAAGCAGACCAGGGGCACGCGGCGATCGGCGGGTTCGGCGTAGGTGTCGAGGACCACTTCCATTGCCGCCACGAAGCTGGCGTCGCGACCCGGCGGGATCAGGAAGCGGACGGTGCGCCACGGCTGGACCCCCCTTTTTGCAAGGCGCGCCGCACGGTCTCATGGGTGATCGCCTCGACGATCTCCAGTTCGACGACCCGCGCGGCAAGCAGCCGCAACGACCAGCGGGCATGGCCCGGTGGCGGATCGGTGCAGGCCAGGGCGGCGAGCTCCAGGGTTTGGGCGGTCGACAGCTTGGCCGGCACCGAGGGCCGCGCCTGGGGCGTGCGGGTCAGGCAGGCCAATCCGTGGGTGACCCACGCCGATCGGACCCGCGCGACGGTCCGGGCGCTCACCCCGACCGCCTCGGCCACGGCCGCATCGGACCAGGCCGGGCTGTCCGCGGCGGCATCGGCGGCGAGCAGGATCCGGGCCCGTTGCAGGGACCAGGCCGACCGATGGCCGGTGCGCACCATGGTCTGGAGCGTGCGGCGGTCGTCACGGGACAGGCGGACGATATGCTGCTTGCGGGGCATCAGGCGCTCCTTTCCTGAGCAGGACCTCCGGCGGATGGACGCCATCATAGGACACATCGACCGAGACAGACCACTGAGTGGTCTGTCCAGATCGTTGCGTCCCACCGTCCCACGATTCAAGGACGGTTGCGGCAGCGGAGCGATGCTTGCTCCGCCCGTCGTTGCCTAGAACAGTTTAACGTGGACAGACCAATCAGAATGACGGGTTCTGGGAGTGCACGCAGGCAGCAAATCGCTTGCCCGGCGCAGTCGTTCTGCAACAGCGAACTCTGGTTCCAGCCAACATCTGAACCGACTCCGTTGGACGCACTATCGCTTCGCTGCGCGCAGGGATTTCTCGCTGGCGCTCGAAATGACGACCTGACTGTGCCGGAACGATCACAACGCCGCGCTCTCCGTCGCCACGACCGGCTCGGCGGGAACGAAGGCCCGCCAGACATAACGGCGCCAAAGCAGGATGCTGAACCCGACCAGCAGCACGGCGGAAACCGCCATCACGATCGGTTGCCCGATCAGTTGTGATACCCCGGCCACGGTCAGCGTCGCGAATGGCATCACCCCGTTGAAGGCGAGGCTGTTGACACTCATCACACGCCCCCGCATCTCGTCTGGCGCAAGCTGCTGCAACCGGGTCATGATCTGGGTGTTGCCGGTGGTGAACGAGTGACCGGCGATGATGATACCGGGGATGGCCACCCAGGGGTTTGGCGACAGCGCCAGCCAGAGGAGACC
>JALZMD010000373.1 GCA_030858375.1 Chloroflexota bacterium | reverse complement strand
GCCTACATGCCCAGGGGGCCAGTCATTGGGCAGGGAGACACCGTGGCGGCTGAACTGCTCCACGGTATCGATGCTGCCTTCGCGCGGCGCCGGTCGATCCTGCTCGTGATCGAGCCGCACAAGCCACTGCCGCCTGCCTGGCTGGACGTCGAGGGAGCGTTTGCACCGGGGCCGGCCTCGTTCCAGACATCGCGCACGGTCAAGGTCGACCTGGTGGATGATGCCACGCTTCTGGCCCAGATGCGCAAGGACACCCGGTACAACATCACCTACGCCCAGCGCAAAGGGGTGAGTATCGAGCACGTTATCGCCAACGCGACCAATCTCGATGTCTTCTATCGACTGCTGGGCGAGACGGCCGAGCGCAATGGCTTCGGCATCCATTCCCGTGCCTACTACGAGAATTTCCTGGCGTGCTTTAGCCAGCAGGCCGTGCTGCTGTTCTCCCACGGCCAGGGCATCGTGACCGCCGGGCTCATCGCCGCCCGCTTCGGCAACGAAGCTCGCTCGATGTACGCCGGGTCGGCGGGCGCCCACCGGGGCCGGGGCGATTCCGCCCTGCTGCGCTTCGCCGCCATGCAATGGGCCCGTGAACAGGGCTGCCTGCGCTACGACCTGGGGGGTATCGCCCCGGCCGCCCGGTCGGGTGCGCCTGGCGCGGATCCCGGCTCGACCCTTGAAGGCGTAGACACGTTCAAGACCGGGTTTGGCGGAACCATCGTCTCCTACCCCCAGCCCGTGGAGCGGCGCTACCGGCCGCGGATTGCCTGGTTGATCCGGCACGTCAACGCGCGATTCCGCACCGCCGCCGACGCGGCGCTCCCAACCGAAACGCAATCGTCGTAGCTCGAGCCAGTCTCGATCACATGCATCCCGTGCCCGACCAGCAGCGTCCAGTTATCGGCGTGCCATCACCTCCGGATCACCCCGCGCAAAATCGCCAAGTGGCATTCACGAGCCATTCACAACCGCGATGCACACTGAATTCACGGCTGGGACGTGACTGAATATGTTCCGGCATTGATGTGAAAGGCATGCATCGTGAAAGCACTGCCCAATACCTTGTCACGGTGGACGCGTCCGGTTCCTAATCGCCCAACCGCCATCCCGACGAAGGAGGGATCCCCTGCGAAGCGGTATCATGGCTTCGGGCCAGGCGTACCGGCTTCGCCGGGAGATATCGCTCCGCTGTGCGTCGCTGCCTCGCAAACTCGGAATGACAGTTCCGGGGGACGGTTGGAGGACACGATACGCCAATCAGATGACACAATATGACGGCATGCCATGGGCGCATCGTTCCAGCCGGAGGTATCCGTATAATGAAACGTCAATGGATACTTGTGGGGCTTGTCCTGATTACCCTGGGCACCATTGTCGCGATCGCGGCCGGGCGCGGCATCGCGATGACGACCGTGATCCGCGACTCGGTGGTGCTCGACCTCGATGCTGGCCGGATCCGGCAGGTACTCGACAACCTGGTGACGAACGCCGTGCGCTACACGCCGGAAGGTGGCACGATCACACTGGAACTTACGGCGGTAGCGGACGGGGCAGAGGTCGTGGTCCGGGACACGGGTCGGGGCATGACGCCAGACGACGCGGCGCAGATGTTCGAGCGGTTCGTCAAGTCGGCTGATTCGGGCGGCAGCGGGCTTGGCCTGGCGATGGCCCCAGCCTAGTCGAAACCCACGGCGGCATGATTTCCGCCACCAGCCAGATAAAGGAACGACCGTGACAATCCTGTTGCCAGCGAATCGCTGAAACGGAATCGGTCGTTTGCGAAACGAATCTTGCTCCTTACCGCTAGGCCGCTCCGCGCGTCAGCATTGACACTCAGATGACGGTGACCGCCGGATGGCCGGGAAACCGGTCTGGCCGGGAAAATCAGCCTCGCCCAGCCGCTGGCGTGCAATCGGGAGCAGGCGGCGGAGCGATCGTGACGGCTGCCCAACAAAGATATGGGGATCGCTAACCGGTAGGCGTGGCGGCACCCTCCGGCACCGGCTCCCACCGCCAGGCATCCCCCTCGGCCATGACGCGTCCAACACTCGGGAACGGGCCAAAATGGTAGAACGTTGCCAGGCCGCCCTCATCTGCCATCCGGCCGAGCAGCCGCTGGCGCGTCTCGATCATCCGGTCCGGCTCCACGTCCGGCAAGCCGACGAAGTGTGGGAACGGCAACGTGATCTCGTGCGTTGCGAAGTCCCCGCCGATCCAGAGGCGTTCCCCACCCGATTCGATGAGCAGCGCCATGTGCCCCGGTGTGTGTCCTTGGGCGGCAATCGACGTGATACCCGGCACGATCTCCTCGTCGTAGCCGATCAGCTCGAACCTATCCTCCAAGGGCGTCAGGTGGGCCCGCACGAAGCTGAGCAGCAATTCGCGGAAATCGGGAACGGGAATCATCTCCTCAACGCGCGGCTCGTCCGTCCAGAAGTCCCAGTCTTCCTGACTCATGACGTATCGGGCATTGGCGAAGGTCGGATTGCCGCCGGCGTCGGCGTTGCCGCCGATGTGATCGCCATGTCCATGCGTG
Source organism: Chloroflexota bacterium (assembly GCA_030858375.1). Lineage (GTDB taxonomy): Bacteria > Chloroflexota > Chloroflexia > Thermomicrobiales > UBA6265 > JACCYX01. Next base: position 1,264 of record JALZMD010000373.1, on the reverse strand, counting down.
ATAACGACGACATCGATATCCTCCGGGGCGACACCTTCACCCCGCAGGTTCTCGATCAGCAACCCTTCACCCGGGACGATGTTGGGACCGATGCCGGTGTCGATCAACACCAGGTGCTCGCCAGTATCGACTAGCGTTGCGGTGTGGTGAATCGGCAGCGCGTACGGGTCCAGGCCGGCCTCGGTCAAGGCGCGTTCCGCCTCCGCGCGCGGCGTGCCGCTAAAGACAAAGTCCAGGCTATCGGTAAACATGCTGACGCCATCGCTGACCGCCAGGCAGGAGAACGCCCCGACCTGGAACGCGTAGACGGCGCCGGTCATATCCGTCTGGACGACCGGACTCGCGGCCGGCGGGGCATCCTGGGCCATTTCCGCGCCCGCCAACCGGCCGGCCGCGGTTGCGGCGAGAATCCCGGTTGTCCCGGCGAGCACGCGCCGGCGCGTGAGAAAGTGGCGGTTCGGGGTCGCGAACGAACGAGATCGCTGGATTTCCATGGTGTTCCCTCATTTCGTGATTTGTCGCTGGTGCCGGCAAGGGTGCCTGTTGCCGAGTGTCGTGTGATCCGGTCACCGCACCATCTTGCGTCGAGACAGACGCAATCACATCGTAGAGAATACGTATCGCGATGCCGGCCGCGAATGGCCGAATTACGTACCGGAACAACGATCAGGCGAGGCCGTGGCGAATCGCGAAGGCCACGGCCCCAGTCCGTGAGCCGAGTCCCAGCTTGCCAAGGATGCCGGTGACGTGAGAGGTCACCGTGCGGAGGCTGAAGCCACACACGCATGACGTCTGCGATTCCCACGTCACGCAGCGTCCGCGACCGTGCCAGCAACCGACGGATCACTCGGTCGATGCATCGTCAAAGCTCGATCAGGATAGATAAGGGACGGTGCCGAATGATGCGGCCGCCGCTAGAAGGACATCCTCTTGTTCTAACGACCATGTGTCTGGTTTGAACGGCAATCCCAGGTCCTGCCAGGCGGGGCTTTCGAACGAGCTCCGCTAGCGCAGCCAGTCGACGATCTGCACAACCGTGAAGACACCGGTTCCAATCAGGGCCATGCCCGAGCAGACCATGAGGTTGGTCCTGTTCCTGGATGCCGTCCGCCCCGGCGCAAGGAGCAGCCCGATGACTGCCAGCACCAGTCCGGCGGGCGGACCGATCGGTCCCACTGGAACGATGCAGAGCATCAAGGCGAACATCGGGATCACCACCAGCATCCCATCCGATGTGCGCCCGGTATCACTGGGGTTCCGTGAA
>JALZMD010000361.1 GCA_030858375.1 Chloroflexota bacterium | reverse complement strand
CAGGTCGACAGCCAGCCGGCACGAGGTGCCGTGCCCGTGGTATGAAGGCCGGAATGGCATTGAAAAGTCCAACCGGTCTCTACGCCGAACAGCATGATACGTGGAACTTTCGTCATTTTCTTCTCGAATCCTGCGCAATGTTCGTGATGACACACCGGGAGCACAAGACACATGCGGGTTATTTCCGGTTCAGCACGCGGCCGCAAGCTGAAAGGTCCGCCATCGCCAGCCACAAGACCGATGGCGGACAAGATCAAGGGCGCCCTGTTCAACAGCCTCGCCTCGCTCGGGGTCGAGCCGGAAGTCGTCCTCGATCTCTACGCGGGGACCGGCAACATCGGCATTGAAGCTCTCTCCCGGGGTGCGTCCCGCGCCGACTTCGTGGACAAGGGCCGGGAGCAGTGCGCGGTGATCCGGGACAATCTCGCCTCGACGGGATTCGATACCGTCGCAAGGGTCCACCAAACCCCGGTCCGCTCCTACATCTCCGGAGCGCGGACAAACTACGATTTCGTGGTGGTGGATCCGCCCTACGCTAATCCCGACATCATCCAAACCCTGGAACTGCTGGGGGCATCGTCGCTGGTACAATCCGGAACGATCGTCGTCCTCGGTCATTGGCCACGCATCGAGCTTCCCGAACAGATCGGGCGTCTCGAATGCCTCCGCAATCGTTGCCATGGCGACAGTTGTTTCTCTATCTACGAAGTCGATTCCGACGATGATCGTGAGCCAGCGGCCGACCCGCAAGAAGAAGAGGACCAGGCATGACGCTCGCGATCTACCCGGGCAGCTTCGACCCGATCACCAACGGGCATCTCGATGTGGCCTTGCGGGCAGCCCGGTTGTTCGACCGCCTGATCCTGGCCGTGTACAGCGGCGTCGAAAAACCGAACCAGCTCTTCCCGATCGAACAGCGAATCGACCTGGCGCGAGGGGCCATCGGGTCGTCTGGAGATCCACTCGCATACAGGATCGAGATCGAAACGTTCTCCGGGCTCACGGTCAATTTCGCGCGAGACATGGGGGCCCACACGATCGTGCGCGGGTTGCGCGCGGTGTCCGACTTCGAGTACGAGTTCAAGTACGCCCACATGAACGAACACCTGGCCCCCGAGATCGAAGTCGTTTGCCTGATGACGTCTTCCCGCCTTTCGTTCATCAGCTCAAGCTTCATCCGGGAGGTGGCTGGCCTCGGCGGCGACGTACGCGGCCTCGTCCCCCCCAACGTTGAAGCCGCGATTGCGGCGCAAACGGGCAAGGTCGCCATCCACTAGTCCTGCCGGGGGTACCTGGTCGGACCGTCATTTGCACACGTCGTCTATTCTTTTCACATTAGAGGGAAGGCGCACACCACAACGGCAGTATCAGGGGATGGACACATGACGCAACGCGGGGCACCACCAGCTCAACAAGACGGAACCGCCGACATTCTGTACCTTGTCGACCAGTTGGAAGAACTGGTCGGGATTGGCAAGCGAGTTCCGTTCAGCGGACGCGTGATGGTTGAAGAGGGAGAGTTCCTGGCGCTTGTCGATCAACTCCGGGTGGCCGTTCCCAACGAGATCAAACAGGCCCAACGGGTGATCAAGGACCGCGAGCGGATCATTGGCGATGCCCAGGACGAGGGAGCCAGGATCGTCCAGATGGCACGTGACCGCGCCGAGGCGATGGTGTCGCAGCATGGGATCGTGACCGAGGCCCGGCAACGCAGTGAGGAAATCCTCCGTGCCGCCGAGGAAGAGCGCCAGCGGGCCCGTGGCGAAATCGATGTCTTCGTCATGGAGCAGTTGCAACTCGTCGAAGATGCCGTGCGGCGCGGCATGGCGGTGATGGAAGACGCGGTTGAGCAAACGATTGACACGATCGGCGGCGCCCGCGACGCGATCGGCACCTGAACGCGAGTGCAATTTGGGTCATCAGCCCGTTTGGCCGTGAGAAAACCGTCAGCCGGAGTGCAAAAACGACAGTTTGACGCCCGTTAGGTGCGTGCCTATACTTAGCAAGTTACGCCGGGTTTCGCCCGGCGTCTTCGTGCGCATGTCCTCAAGCGCGCATCCTGCATGCGGGCGGTGGGCGGCAAGATTGGTGTAATCATGGCAACTGAAGAAGGTCGTTCGATCGACCTGCTTGGCGATACGCGATTGAACGTCGCCTCGTTGCTCATGGAACCAGTTGGCAACACCCGGGATGTCACCATCGAGCTGGAGCGATTGCCGCTCGACGAGGATCTGACCGGCTGGAACATCAAGGCCCAGGCCCGGCTGACACGGATCAAGGACGCAATCCTCGTCGATGCCATGGTTACAGGGTTTGTTCCACTTGAATGTGCCACCTGTCTCGCGGAATATGACCAGCCCATTTCGGAGTCGTTTTCCGAGGCGTTCCGGCAATTGGTGGATGTGAAAACCGGAGCGGAGTTACCGAACTCCCTGGAAGCGGACGACGACGAGTCTGACGACGAACCGGGATTCACGATTGACGAGAGTCACGAACTCGACCTTGGCGAAGCGTTGCGGCAGTGGGTCGTTCTGGCGATTCCGATCAAGCCGAGTTGTGGCCCAGATTGTCCCGGCCCGCTCCTCCGCTCGACCGACAACGAGGAAAAGATCGATACCCGGTTCGCCAGTCTCGCCAGTTTGCTGGACGATGACGAATCCGGAACTGACGAAACCCGGGAAGTTCCGGATGCCCGGAACGATGAAACCTAGCGAAGCAATTGGCCGTGGGTGGCGTGGAAGCGCCGGACGAGCCTGCACAATAAGGAGCTACACGTCATGGGCGCACTTCCAAAACAACGCATTAGCCGCGCACGCCAGGGCAACCGCCGCCGGCATCACTTCATCCCGGCGCTGCAATTGGTGCCATGCCAAAATTGCAAGGGCATGAAGCGGCCACACCACGTGTGCCCGAGCTGCGGCACGTACCGTGGCCGCCAGGTCATCGAGATCGAAGACACCCGGCGCGCATCCGAGTCCTAAACCACCCGGCGCACCGGCGAGATCATGCATTGCGAGGGCGGGACGTGCCGGCACGTCCCGCCGCTTTTGTTTGCCCGGCCCGGTTCATGTCTGGCACACTGAACCTTCGAGTTCGGCGCGCCAGCGACTCCATGTGCAGTATGATCACCTGTCGAAACCATGGAGTCGTCTCCACGACGGCGACCAGACCACCACTGAGGACGAGGGATGCCATACGCTGCCGTGACCGGTTGGGGTAAAGCGACTCCGGAACGAGTACTGACCAATCACGACCTGGAGTCCATGGTGAACACCACGGACGAATGGATCATGTCCCGAACCGGCATTCGCGAACGCCACATCGTTGGGCCCAACGATTCCACGACGTCGCTGGCCGCTGCCGCCGGACGCGAAGCGCTCGCCCGGGCAGGGCGCGCCGCCAGCGAAATCGACCTCATCGTTGTCGGTACGGCCACGCCCGATGATTTCCTGGTCTCCCAGGCCTGCCTCGTCCAGGCGGAACTCGGCGGCAATGCGGGCGCCTTCGACGTGGGCGCGGCCTGTGCCGGATTCGTCACCGCCTTCTCGGTCGGCAGCCAGTTCATCAACTCCGGTGTCTACAAGCGGGCACTCGTCATCGGCGTCGACACGCTTACGCGTTATGTTGACTACACCGATCGGAGCACCTGTGTCCTCTTCGGCGATGGCGCTGGCGCGGTCGTAATCGAAGCGACCAATGAACCGCGCGGTTTGCTCTCGACCGTCCTCGGGGCGGACGGCGCCGGCCACAAGCATCTCTACGTACCTGGATGGGGTGGGCTGGTGCCAGAATCGGCCGACCTCTTCCCGGAATACCGTCCGTACCTGCAGATGAACGGCAAGGAAGTCTTCCGCTTCGCCGTGCAGGTCATGGGCGATGCGGCCGTCGAAGCGGTCGAGAAGGTGGGGCTCACCTTCGACGACATCGCCATGCTTATCCCGCACCAGGCCAACCTCCGCATCATCGATGCCGCCGCTCGCCGCCTCGACCTGCCTCGTGAGCGGGTCTGGGTCAACCTCGACCGCTATGGCAATACGTCTGCGGCGTCCGTACCCATCGCCCTCTGCGAGGCGGCGGAGTCTGGCGCGCTCGAAGAAGGCATGAACATCGTGCTCGTCGCGTTCGGTGCCGGGCTGGCGTGGGCGGCGGGGGTCGTTCGCTGGGGCACCGCTGGCGTGGTCCCAGCGGCCATATAACCAGGTAAGGGTCGACCTTGTGTCGGCCCGCGCCACGGCGGTTGTCGATGACGTGGGAGGCCACAAGGGCATCCCCTACGTGTTTTACCGCTAGGAGTTCATCGCATGACCGAAGCACCAGCCCGCAACGTCGCCATCGTCACCGGGGGAACGCGCGGCATTGGCCGCGCCATCTCGACGCGGCTCGCCCAGGATGGATGGGACCTGCTCGCCACCTATCACAGCGACGACGACGCGGCGGCAGCAGCCCAGGAAGAACTACGCGGCTTCGGTGGGCGCGTCGAAATTCTTGCCGCCGACATCTCGAAACCAGACGGCGCCGGCGAAACGATCGAGACCGCGATCCAGGCATTTGGCAAGATCGATGCCCTGGTCAACAACGCCGGCATTACCCGAGACACGCTGATCATGCGGATGAGTGAGGATGATTGGGACGCTGTACTCTCGACCAATCTCAAGGGCGCGTTCCTGACCAGCAAGGCAGTCATCCGCCCGATGCTCCGCCAGCGGTCCGGGCGGATCGTGAACCTCACCTCGGTCGTTGGCCTGGTCGGAAACGCCGGGCAGGCGAATTACGCGGCCGCCAAGGCGGGCCTGGTGGGACTGACCAAATCGCTCGCCAAGGAAGTCGGCTCGCGCGGCATTACGGTCAACGCCGTGGCCCCCGGCTTCATCGAAACCCGGCTCACGGAAGTCCTGTCAACGGAGGTAAAGGAAGGGTTGCTCAAGCAAACGCCGCTCGGCCGGTTCGGCTCCCCGGACGATGTCGCCGGCGCTGTCGCCTTTCTCCTTTCGC
>JALZMD010000351.1 GCA_030858375.1 Chloroflexota bacterium | reverse complement strand
ATCACGGGCACGCGGCGCACCCGCCGACGTCGACCGGGATCAATCACCGGAAGATCCTGATGTGGTTGTTCCTGGCATCGGACTGCATGTTCTTCGGCGCCCTGATCGCCACCTACATGATCTATCGCGGGCGGGCCGAGAGCATGAGCACGGGTCCGTACCCGGCCGAGTTGATCGACATCCCGTACACGTCGGTCTCGGCGTTCGTGCTGCTGATGAGCTCGTTGACGATGGTGCTCGCGCTCGCGGGCCTGCAACGCGGCGACCTTCGCGCGTCGCGGCTCTGGATTTTTGCGACCGCCGCGCTTGGTATCGTTTTCCTTGGTGGCCAGTACTTCGAGTTTACCGAGTTCTATCATGAAGGCCTGGGCCTGACGACCAACATGTTCGGCACCACCTTCTTCACACTGACCGGGTTCCATGGTCTGCACGTCACGATCGGCGTAATCTGGCTGATGACCCTGCTTTTCGTGTCGCTGCGTGGCGGGCTCAAAAAGGAAGACAGTCTCGACCTGGAGATCGCCGGTCTTTATTGGCACTTCGTCGATATCGTCTGGATCGTGATCTTCACCCTCGTCTACCTCATCCCGTACGAAGAGATTCACAGCGAGGGTGGTGAAGAACACGCCACGCGGCTGATCGGCCTGGGTCAGGCGATGCTGGGTCGATTCTTCTAACGGGCGCTACCATCTGGAATCGTCCGCCGCCCAGGTGAGCCAGCGTGGCGGAGCAGCGGAGCAGGAGACAGGAAATGGCCTACGTGTCGACGACGATGAACGACAAACCGCATGGTGTGGATGACGAGGCACACGAGCATCCCAGCGAGATGCAATACATCAAGATCGCGATCTTCCTCGCGGTCATCACGCTGGCCGAAGTGGCGATCTACTACATCGATGCGCTTTCGGGCGTGCTGGTGCCGATGTTGATCGTCATGTCGGCGGTCAAGTTCGTATTCGTCGTCAGCTACTTCATGCACTTGAAGTTCGATGACAAGCGCCTGGCCTGGATTTTCACATCCGGTATGCTGCTTGCCCTTGCCATTTTCATTGGCACGTGGGCGATGATGCACTTCCACGAGATTACCGCCTACGTCAGCAACCTGCTGTAGGTAGCTTACCCGGCTGGGTTCCTGGCGGAGCCGACCGGTATTTCGCGATTCTTCGCATCCCTTCTCCAACCGTCACCCTGAGCGTAGCGAAGCGATAGCACTCGACGACACAGACGCCGCACAGGGTTGCCGAAGACCGGTCCGGCTGTGCCGGATGAGCTTCGTGCGGGGATTCTTCGCTGGCGCTCAGAATGACGGTTCAGGAGCGCCTGTCAGGACCCATCCATGATCTCATCCATCCCACTCCTCCACGTTGGAGGTCCTGAACCCACTGGGCCGCTCTACACCCACTGGATCCTCGATCCCCGGATCGCGCTGTTCGTCTTCGCGATCACCGGGGCGTACCTGCTCTGGGTCGGACCGTTGAATCGCCGCCGTCCCGGCGCCGAGAACCGTCCAGTGTCGATGTCGCAGATTCGCTGGTTCCTGTTCGGATCGCTGATCCTGCTCGTTGCGCTGGGTCCACCGATCGACGACTGGTCGCATTTCTTCTTCGTCAGCGCCCACATGGCGCAGCACCTGCTGCTGATGTTTGCGGTGGTGCCGTGCTGGATCAAGGGGGTGCCGCCGTGGGTCTACGACCCCATTGTGGAGCGTTGCTGGTCCCGGTGGATGCTCTTCTGGCTGCCGCGGGCGGTCCCGGCGTTCGCGCTGGTGACCGTGATCATGGGACTCTGGCATGTGCCCGCCCTGTACGATGCCACGCTCGACAATGAGTTGCTGCACACCACCCAGCACATGTTCTTCCTCCTGGCCGGGTTCCTTTTCTACTGGCCGCTGATGAGCACGCGGCCGGAGACCCCGCAACTCTCGCCGCCGGTCAAGTGCGTCTACCTTTTCCTGCAAACCATTCCCGCCGGCATCATCGGCGCCCTGATTACATACGCCGGGCCTGGGCTCTACCCCCACTATGAGGAGGCGTCGGTGCGGCCCTGGGGGATCGATCTCAAGACTGACCAGGAAATTGCCGGTCTCATCATGTGGGTCGGTATGAACACCCTGTTCCTGGGCCTGATCACGGTCATCTTCCTGCGCTGGGCGGGACGGGAAGAGAAGGCCGATTTCGAGGTCCTGCGCGACGAGTCCCGCCAGAAGCGCCAACAGGCCCGGGCACCGCTGTCCGAGGCAACGGGATCGCCCCCCGTTTCGCACTGAGCTCGCCAGTGGCGCGCGTCCGGTATCATGGTCACAGATACAGCGTGAATCGAGGTGCCCATGGCGGTTCCCTACACCCCAGCCTCCGCGTCGGACCGCAGATTGAAACAATTGGAGCGGGAGTACCGCGAAGAGTCGGATGCCCGGGCCACGGTGTGGGCCTTTCTTTGGGTGCTGTTCGGGTTCAAGATCGTGACTGTTGGCATCATCTGGTACGTTGCGGCCGGTTCTGGTGAGAGCCTGGTCATGATTGCGGCCACCACCTGGTACTGGCTGGTAATTCCGATCGCCGCCATTTCGGGCCCCTTGTTGTTCCGGTGGCGAATGATCAAGATGCGACGCCGACGCGAGGAATTGCGGCGGGCCGAATGGCGCGAGGAGCCCGTGAAGGTAATCATTCACGATCAGGAACCACCTGCCTGAACAGGGCATGTCGTGACGGCAACGCTGGACCTCACACCATCTGAAGATGATGACACCAGGGCAGGAGTTGGGTGGACATTTTCTGTGGCGAAGCCGAAACTAGAGACATTGGCAGTTAAATGGGGGAGCCCGAGAGGTCATCATGAACGAGCGTATGAAACAGCGGTTGATCGATCCATTCGTGCTGCCGCTGATCGTTATCGGGATCACGGTCGGGTTGATCATGACGATGGGCGAGACGCTGCTGGCCATGTTCCAGCCCGGCGATACCAAGGATCGGCTCGATCGACCGGAATTGTGGGGCGCGCTCGTGCTGGCGATCGCCATCATCGGGATTGCCGGCTTCCTCGCCACCCGTCCCCAAGGCACCACCGGCCCATTGGAACGGGATGTGGTGATCGGCAAGCGCCCGTTCTTCGAGGAGCCGCTGCCGCCAATCGAAACCCGGGCTCGCACCGGTCAGCCGGGTCAGGTCGCGGATATCCAGCCCGGCTTTACCCTGTACGCCCAGAACGGCGCCCTGGCCGAAGTTGTGGGGATGCTGCCGGGTGCCAGTGACTTCGGCAAGCGATTCGCCGGCTTCATCTACGGCAAGGGCCTTTACGGGGCCAGCGATGAGTTGTGGATTCCGTTCGAAGCGGTGATGACCGTCTACCCTGAAACGCGCTCGGCTTTCCTTGCGATCAAGGGCGACGAAACCGAGCATTTTGGGTGGAACGTTCCGCCCGAGAGCGTTCGCCGTGGCCCGGCCCGCCGCCCGGACGAAACCCTGTAGCATCACCACACCATTCCGATACGCTGTAGGGGCCGGCGGCCCACGGCTTCCGGGTCACGCAGTCCAGCGGGGCGGCCTCCCCTACGAATCCCGCCGAACGGTACTATCGAAGAATCCCCGGGTGTCCAGCTCGGCCACGATGTTCGTGACGAACTGGGTCGCGTCTATCCAATCGTCGCCCTTCGACGAGCCCTTGGTGCGGATCGTGCCATTGGGAGTGATCGCGAATTCGACTGAGCCATCGATGCCGTGCCCGGTGTGCTGGAAGGCGAACGACATCCGTTGCTCTTCGGTCGGCCCGTGATCGAAATCGTGGGGTGGCGCATCGCCTGGTGTCACGAGGCAATCAAGCCAGTCCCACCCGGCGCGCCGGAACGCCTCGCCCTCGGCGACCTGCGCTCCGCCGTACGGGAGGGCGGCCCAGCCCCGGTAGCGCTTGCGAAGCAGCTCGACATCGCCGTCCCGACGCACGATCAGACCGAGGTCTTGGGCGGTGAGATGCCCCCAATACCGCCCCTGCGGCATATCGAGCAGCGTGGCCGCGAAGCGGTGGCCACCAAAGTGCGTGCAGCGCCAGGCGCGAAGCTGATGTGCCGGGTTGTCCGCCATATGCCGCAGCAGCTTGTAGATGGGGTACCCATAGGTGGCGCAGCAGGCGTCGATCGCGCCGTGCGTGCAGACGAAGATGTCGCTCTGGGCGACTGGAGGCTGGACCGCGAAGGCGTCCAGCGCGGTGGACGAGCCACCGGCCAGCAAATCGCCCAGCACCCCGGTTACCTGCGATGTCGGGATCAGGTATTCCCGTTGCTCGAACGCGGAAAATGGCGGTTCGGGAAGCGTGTAGTCGATCACGCGGGTCATTCCGGGAACCGACCAGGCGTCATCGGGCGCGAAGCCGACCAACCCGGGATAGATTTGCCGCGCGTAAAGGCTTTGGACCAGTTCCCCGAGGCCGGGTGTGACATTGGGGCTTTCGAGCGTGTTGTACTTCCACGGAAGCGGCAGTTCAATCATGGTGTAGCGTTTGGTGTGCCAGGCGGATCCGATCGGATCCTCACCACTGGCCGCGGAAACGACGGAACAGAGCTGGACTTTCGATTGCTGAGCGGCGACGGACGTCACGGGCACTCCGGAGTTGTTGAGACAGCTTCGTCTCCCGAGTGGCAGGCCCACCGCCTGCCGTTCAATATCCGAGTGATTATATCGGATATTGAACGGGATGCACCCCGGCGGTCATCAAGGAGAGGCAGGAGTTCCAGGGGTGGAAATGTCTACAGAGCAGGTAATACCGGTGATCGTGATTACCGGGACGGTCGGCGCGGGCAAGTCGACCGTGATGCGGGCGCTGTCCGAAGCGCTGGAAGCGCGTGGCATCCGGCATGCGGTGA
>JALZMD010000341.1 GCA_030858375.1 Chloroflexota bacterium | reverse complement strand
TGGGCCGGATGAATGCGGTGGCGCGGACGGTCAGGGAGCAGCCACGCAACTTCGCGCCGCGCGTCGCCCGGGTGCTCGAGGAGACGGATCGCAAGATCAAGACGGGCGAATTGCGGGATCCGGTTGACGCGCTGTATTTTGCACTGGCGAGCATTTCCAGTCTCAGGTACGGGTCGTAGCGCCGTCCCGCGATGACGAGCGCACCATGTTGCCATTTCGAACCCGCTCGAAATGACGAGGTGACGGCAAAAGCGCCGGTTGCGGGAATTCCCCGCAATCGGCGCTTTTGTGACTGCCTTGGGTTATGGTCGCTTAAGCGCCGAGGGCATTGAACTTCTGCATCAGTCGGGACTTGCGCCGTGATGCGTTGTTCTTGTGGATGACGCCTTTGGCCCAGACGCGATCGAGCGTGCTGGTTGCCAAAAGCACGGCTTCCTGAGCGACCCCCTTGTCGCCGGAGGCGATGGCCAACTCGGCCTTTTTCACCAGGGTGCGGGCAGCGGAACGATACGGGCGATTCTGAACCCGGCGGCGTTCCGAAACCAGGATGCGCTTCTTGGCGGATTTGCTATTAGCCAAACTGGACCTTCCTCATACATCGCAACCTGCCGGTGGACCGGGACGATTGCGTGGAGTTCAAGACGGAGTACACAACAAAAGCGCCCGGTGGGCGGGCGACTCCGTGAATCATACCACGCAGGCGGGGTCCACTCAACGCATCCCGATATGGCAATCGAGGCACGCCGTTGGCCGTGGCCGGGCCACGCATTCATGTCGTGTGTTGCATAATCATGCGCATGAGTCAGGCCTCGCAGGTGATTCGCCTGGAACAACCACTTTCCATAGATGAAGTGATCGACGAGCTGCCGCAGCAACCGGAGTCCCAGCAGGTGGTCCGAACGGGTGTCCGCGGCCGGTCGACGCTCGCGACGAGCGCCCTGATCGTGGCGGCGGCGTTCGTGCTCAGCCGCGTGCTGGGGCTGGGGCGGGAGATCATTCTGGCCCGGCAGTTCGGGACCGGTCCGGAAATGGACGCCTACGTCAGCGCCTTCCGGATACCCGACCTCCTCTTCCTCGTCGTCATGGCGGGGGCATTTGGTGCGGCCTTCATCCCCGTGTTCGGTCAGTACCTGGAGGTCGACGATCAGGACCGGGCATGGAGGCTGGCGTCGTCGGTCCTGACCTGGGCGGGAGTCAGCGTCGTGGTCCTGAGCGGACTCTGCTTCCTGCTTGCCCGGCCTCTGATGTTCGTCGTGGCCCCCGGATTCGATCAACAGACGGAGGACATGGCGGTCCAGCTGATGCGGATCCTGCTGTTGTCGCCCGTGTTCCTCGGACTGGGAATCGCGGCGAAGGGCATCCTGGAAGCGCACAACCAGTTCACCTTTCCGGCCATCGCGCCGCTGGTTTACAACGTGGCGATCATCATCGGGGCTGTGTTCTTCGTCCCCGAGTACGGCATTTACGCCGTGGGTTGGGCGGTCATCTTTGGGGCACTCGGGCATTTCCTGATCCAGACGCCGGGCCTGATCCGGGCGGGCATGCGGTTCCGGCCCAGCCTGGACCGGAACGTGGATGGACTCGGTGAAGTGGCGCGCCTGTTCGGGCCAAGGGTAGTCGGGTTGGCCGTGTTTCAGGTCAACTTCATAGCAGTCACCGCGTTCGCCTCGACGACCGGTGATGAGAGCGTGTCGGCGATCAACTACGCCTGGCAATTGCTGATGCTGCCGCACGGCGTTCTGGCGCTGAGTATCTCGACCGTGGCGTTCCCGACGCTGGCGGCGTTGTATTCGCGGGGCGACAAGGAGCAGTTCGCGACGACGCTGGACCGGACGTTGCGGCCGCTCCTCTTCCTGTCGATCCCATCGGGGATAGGGCTGCTGTTGTTGCGGAAGCCGATCGTGCAGGTCATCTTCGAAAGCGGGAACTTCGATGCCGCGTCGACCCGGCTGGTAATCGCGCCGCTGGCGGCGTTCGCGGCCGGGTTGCTGGGCTACGCCCTGACCGAGATCCTGACCCGGGTCTTCTACGCCCTGCGGGACACCATGACGCCCGTGATCACCGGGGTGCTGACGGTGTTGCTGAACCTGCTGCTGTGCGTGTTGTTCATGGAATCACTTGGCTACACCGGCCTGGCCCTGGCGCTGAGCGTGACAACCGGTGCCGAGGCCGTGATCCTCCTGCTCTTCCTCCGGGTACGGATCGGGCACGTGGTCGGAGCCGGGTTTGGCAAATGGCTCTTCAAGGTCACCGGGGCCTCGATCGCGATGACAGCGGTGATCGTGCTGACCGCGCCGTGGCTGGAATCGGCCCTGGAGCGGGATGGATCGCACCTCCCGGCCTTTGCCCTGTTCGCCTACGCGATGGGTGTCTATGCCTTCGCGTTCATGGCCTCGGCCTGGATGTTCCGCATTCCGGAACTGCAGCAAGTGGTCAGCAAGGTGGGTAATCGCCTGCCAGATCCGATCCGATCGATGCTCGTCCGACTCGACCTG
>JALZMD010000333.1 GCA_030858375.1 Chloroflexota bacterium | reverse complement strand
GAGCGCGCGGCGCTGACGGTGACGAGGTCATCCCCGATCAGTCCCAGGGCGATCTCGACCGCGTGGGTGGCGTAGAAGAAGGGGCCACCGTAGACGCTCTCGAAGTCGCACGGCCCGGCGACATGGGCAACCCGGATCTGGCCGATCGAGGCGGCCTGGGCGGCGATCGCGTCGGTCGTCGCGTCGGTTCGCAGCGACGAGAACGAGGTCAGGAACGATCCCGAAGCGTTGGCGGCAGCGATAAGGCGGCCCATATCCGCCAGCGAGATCGCCAGCGGCTTGTCGATGAAGACCGACAGGCCCTGTTCCAGGAATGGCAGCGCGTGCTCCGCGTGGAGATCACCGTGGCGGTCCTCGACGAACACGGCGTCGACCTTGCCGAGCATCTCCAACGGATCGGTAACGATCGTCTCGATCCCGCCCTTGAACGCGACGTTCCGGGTATGCACCTGGTCCTGGCCCCAGATCGCGACGGCGCGGGCGTCGTCCCCCGCCACCCGCTCGACGTTCAGGAGCGTGGCGTAGGCAAGCGCGTGGGAGTTATCCGACCCAACGATTCCAATCCTGAGCATGTTCGTCCCTCTCCCGTGTCGCAATGCGCGGCATGTGTCCGGTGGCATCGTAAACGAGATCAGGGGCGCGGCCACGTTGCATGAGCGGCAATTGCACGTGCCACCTCCAAATCATTGACATAAGCGTCTATACATTGTGCCAAGGGTTATGTGTTTGGAGAGGAAAACTCGTGCTCGGTGACCAGCTTGCCCAGCGTGCCGATGCCGTACGGCGTTTCAACCGGCTCTCCACCCAGCACATTTCAGCCTGGCGACGGGGATTCGACCAGCTCGGCCGGTGGCATATCGTCGTCGAGCAGCGATGAGGAGATCAGCACGACGGGGGCCTCGGTATGGTTTTCGGCGTAGTGGACCATGCCGACCGGCTCGACCCAGGCATCGCCGGCGCTGAAGATCGCCTGCTCGCCCGGTCCTACGATCTCCTCGGCGCCGTCCGCCCGGGTCACGGTCACCTGCCCGTGATCAACCACGTGGTAAGTCAGGGCGCCCGATTCGACCGTCGCCATCTGCACGCCAGGGTGGGTGTGGACTGGTAGCACGGCACCGGCGGGAATGACGTATTGCACGAGTTCGAGCGTCTCGCCCGGGGCCGATGCGGGATGGGTGGAGCTGAGGATGTGACGCACCACCGGCCCGGGGCGATCGGTCGTGGATTCGGCGAGCGAGTTGGGTTCCGGATTCATGGGGGTGTCTCTCGATCGACGGGGCAGGAATGCCGGCGCGGGTTCCCTGCGATCCTACGGTATGCGGCGAATCGGCGCCACGCGAGATCGAGATCGTGACCACCCCAGGCATTCGCTCGATTCGGGAGCCGTGATGCGTCACGGCCCCCGGAATCCTGTCGCCTGCGAAACGGTCAGCTTCCCGCGCGTCCACGCCGGACCTGGATCGCCGCGCCAGCCAGACCGGCGAGCGTGGCAGCGGCGAGGACGTCGGCCAGCGGCGGCCAGCGGACGGCGGGCGACGTCACCGCACCCGCGCCGGTCGACGGGAGTGCCGAGACGGCTTCACCTTCAGCTCCTACTTCCGCGGCATTGTCGCCAGGTGCGTCGATCAATTCCTCGCATGCGATTCCGTCGCCATCGCCATCGAGGTTCTCAGGATTCGGGATCATGCCCGCATCGAAGGCTTTCTGGGCGTCCTCCTGCGTCTCGAAGTGACCGCAACTCGTGGGGTCCACCACGACATCCGGGAACGCCTCGTCACAGGCGACCCCGTCATCATCGCTGTCCAGGGTCAAGGCCAGGTCCGGATTCTGGTCGAGCGCTGTTTGAGCGTCGGCCTGTGTTTCGAAGAAGCCACAGCTTACTGGATCGACGACAGGACCCTCTGATTGAAAGCCCTCGCAGGCGATGCCATTGCCGTCGGGATCCAGGTCGATGGCCAGGTCGGGATCGGCGTCCAAATCGGCCTGAGATTCTTCCTGCGAGGAGTAGGCGCCACAGGCACCGACATCAATTTGTGCCAGCCCGGTTTGTGGGTTGGTGAAGGCGATGACGCCAAGCAACGTCAACGCAATGGCAAACCGGTTTCGATGGGTGTTCGAGGCGATCATGATGGGTATCCTCAGTCCGAAACGCCGGCCCCCGGGTCGGCCCAGGTAGCGCGGCCAGCAATAGTTCTCTTCCCATGCCGCATGGCTGCGGCCGATCCCCGCTCCGTTTCCAGCTTGAACGTCGTCTTACCCACTTCTGAGACGTACAGCGCCGGGACATCGTTTCGCGGCGCGACGAAAAGGGTCCGCCAGCGCTCGATCGGGCGCAGCTATCAGCCCCCACGTCTCTTGGAGCTGTCGCCTTGGCAGGTCGGACGCGATCGATGGCGCCGATCCCGGCGTCACGGATCACCTGAGCGGCAGCGCTCGTTGGGCACAATCCGGTTGCACCCCAGGCTCGTGTCACATCGCGAGCGGGATGTCGATGGTCACGGAGATGATGTTTCCCGCCTGGAGGCCGGCTCGCTTGCGGACCTTGGCGTTGAGCGGCAGGTCGTAGCACTTCCGCTCTTTGCGGGGAAACATCGAGGACGCCCAGGTGAAGTCGCCGATCGTGGCATCGACGGGCACCGTCCCCCAAGGATTGAGTGATTGTCCAACGAGGTCGAGAATGTCCGCCGACATCTCACCGGGAAGCGACACGAAATACTGGGCGCCGGGATTGTTGTAGAACCAGACTTCGCCTTTGAACTGCAATCGCAGTTTGGCCGCTCCCGAATGCACAATCCCACCTCCGTTCGCTCGCGATCGACTCCTGCGCGTCTCCGTGGCGGAGACGCAATCGTCCCGCCGAATGGTTCCCTACCATCGAGGAGCCAATCGGCAGCGTGCGCCGCCCGGCGATGTGCTTCCGCTAGGATGCACCCTGACTGGCCTGGCGACCGTTCATCGTCTCGATCGTCGTCGGACCCCAGGAGACGTTCGGCTTCACGGCCAGGTGCAGCTTGCCGTTCGTATAGTGAAACAGGTAAACCGGACAGTACACGTCCTCGCGGGAGCAGATCCTCACTTCGAAGGTATCGTCCGAGGTCCAGGAGCCGCACGCGGCGACGGGCTCGTTCCCGTTCCCGCGCAGGTCGGCGTTTCCCATGAGCCAGGCGGCGTGGCCAACCGGGAATAATGACTCGCCGTGGTCATTGCGCAGGGTGAGCGTGCTTTGGTTGTTTCCGAAAGTGATCGCGACCCGCTCCAGGTTCAGGTCGTTGCGCTCCAGGTCGTACGTTTTCCTCGACCATTCCTCCGCCCGGGGCGACGACCGCTGGCCCTGCGGCATCGGCAGCGACAGGGCGGCTAGCGTATCGGACAACTCGACCTGGGCGACCGAATCAGCGGGCAATGGCGCCGGCCCCATGGCGGGCAGCAGGTGTTCCCAGACCTTGTCCAGCACCGACTGCATGTCGCTCAGGCCACCGGTGATCGCCAGCACCGCGTCTTGCTCCGGCATGACGAGGCAGTATTGGCCGAACGCGCCGTCGCCGCGATAGGCGTCGTGGCGGCAGCGCCAGAACTAGTAGCCGTACCCCACCGACCAGTCGGGATTGGTCTGGGTGTTGCTGTTGTCGGAGTGGGCGCTCGTTGCCTCGGCGATCCACGCCTCCGGCACGAGGCGCCGTCCCTGCCACATCCCCTTGTCCAGGTAGAGCTGGCCGAGGCGGGCGATGCCGTCGGTCCTGAGATGCAGACCGCTCCCGCCGAGGTTGACACCGTGAGGGTCGGACTCCAAGGTCGGGTTCTCGATCCACAGCGGGTCGAAGAGGCGGGGGCGCAGGTACGCCAGCAGGGACTCACCGGTCAGATTGGTGATGATCGCCGAGAGCATGTAGGTGGCGGCGGTGTTGTAGACAAACCAGGTGCCGGGCTCGTGCTCCACCGGTAGCGACAGGAACGCGCGGGGCCAGTTGTCGTCCTCGCCCCGCCAGACGC
>JALZMD010000331.1 GCA_030858375.1 Chloroflexota bacterium | reverse complement strand
GCGTCTGGCGTCTGGCATGCGGCACGGCTGCATCATTCGATCTCGATCCCGGGCAACATCCATCAGGCCGAAACGATGTTGTAACCATTGATAAACGTTCGGATGGCAAAGTTGTGCCAGATGACCGTGTTTTTCGCGGTACTCAGTCACCAGAATTAACCGTGGGATGCTTCCCCAGTGCATAGGTGTGACAGGCTCGACACATGGGCAAGGACTTTCAGCGATGACTTTTGCATGTCTTGAGTTCATGCGTAAACCAGTGCCGAAAGCACCCCAGGCGCCGATCGATATCCAGGTCGAAGTCGCGGACACACCGCTCCCCATTGGCATGCGGTTACATTGCCTGCGGTCGGACGTGGCGAGTAGCGTGCGCAAAGCACGACCGCGCCTGCCCTCGTTGCCGCCGGCGGCAACAGGTATTCCCGCGGTAGGCGCCACGGCCCTCGCCACCATGCTCGTTCGTGATCGCCGGCGTACGCCACGTTAGCCGTGGAGCGTCACCGCTTCCGGCGCGCCGATAGTGGCGAGGCGGGTCCGGGCAAACGGGGCGATCGGGTGGCGGGTCGTGCCTTCGACCGCGAGGTCGGCGAGGATCTCGCCGGTGACGGGGCCGAGGCAAAACCCGTGACCGCTGAAGCCGGTGGCGACGACGAGCCCTTCGACTTCCGGGGTCGTTTCGATCACCGGCAGCGCGTCAGGCGTCTTGTCGATTAGGCCACCCCAGATCGCGGTCGCCCGCGCGTTGACGAGCGCCGGGACCAGCCGGGTGGACCAGCCCAGGGTATTCGCGAGTTGGGAGAGCGTTGGCATCACGTTGTCGGCCGTGTGGTCGGTAGCCGTCCACGGCACTGATGTGCCAGTCAAACAGAACCGGCCATCGGCCTGTTGCCGGCCGGCGAACCCACCCGTCGGGATTCCCAGCACCTGATCCAGCATCGGTGGCATGGCTTCGGTCTGGATTGCCGGGACGACAACGATGTTGAACGGAATGTGGATGCCCAGCGGGTCGAGCAGCCGCGGGGCGTAGACGCCTGCCGCCACGATCACCCGCTCGCACGGAATGGTTCCGGTCGATGTCGTCACGCCGGTGACTTGACGGCCATCAGTTTCGATGCCCAGCACCTCCACTGCGGTGCGGATATCGGCGCCTGCCCGTTGGGCGGCGGCGGCGAATGCCTCGACCGCCCGAAGGGGGTTGGCGTGACCGTCAGTTGGACAAAACGAGGCGCCCACCAGGTCAGGCGTGAGCGCCGGGGCGATCTCGTGAACGTCGGCGACGCTTTCCAGCCAGGTCATCGGGATCCCGGCTGCGTTGCCATCGGCCACGACCTGCCGGATCGTCGCCACGTCGTCCGGTTTCAACGCCAGCCGCAGGTTCCCGCCCTGACGGTACTCGACATCGGCCCCAAGTTCATCGGAAAGCTGTTCCCACCGCGTCACCGCAGCCTGGGCCAGCGGCAACTCGGCCGGGTGCCGACCGGATTGGCGAACCCCGGCCAGGGTCCAGCCGGAGGCCATGCTGGCCAGCATGCCACGCTCGAGCAGGGTCACCGAGACGCCGTGCCGGGCCAGTTCATAGGCTGCCGCTGTGCCGCTGATCCCACCGCCGATGATGATGACCGAATTTGCCATTGACTAACCCCCTATAGCGGGTATCCAAACCCATTTTGGTATCGAGTGATGCACATTGATTTGGGGATGTGTCGCAACGCGACGGTTGCTGTCCTCGTGCGCCGGCCACCGGCAACGATGGTGAGGCCAAATCTCCTGAACCAACGACCGGGAGTCCAATGATTTAACGCCGCGTTGCGTAAGGGCGGTACCCCCGGTCGCATACTGGAACTGGAAAATCTCGTACCAGGGGTGTCCGCCCGGATCGTCGCATACCGAATTTTGCCGTTTGCGTGCCACAGGGCGGACAACAGATCCGACAAGACCCGGGCGGGCCAGATCCGATAGGCGGTCAAATCAGGTTCGCCCCTACGGCGACCGGGTGTCTTTTCTGGTAGGGAAGGACCTTGTGTCCTCCCGTGATTCCGCAATGTGTGTGCTGTGGAAGCACACACATTGCACTTCTACCAGAATCGTCGGTACACCGCGCTATTTGGACGACCGCGGGTCCAGCACGTCGCGCAGGCCGTCTCCGACGAGGTTAAAGGCGAACACGGTGATCAGCAGTGCCGCGCCGGGTGCCAGGCTGAGTAATGGAAACTCGGCCAGGTAGCGCGTGCCGTCACGGATCATCTGCCCCCAGGTTGGGGTCGGTGGCGGCACGCCCAGCCCGATGAAGCTCAGGCTCGCTTCAAGCCTGATCGCCGAGGCGGTCCAGAGGCTGCCGAGCACCAGCAGCTCGCCGCCCACGTTTGGCAGGATGTGCCGGGAGAGGATGATCCGGCTGCGCTGACCCAGCGCCCGGGCCGCTTCCACGAATTCCTTCTCCTTCAGCGCCAGGGTCGGTCCGTAGGCAATCCGCGCGAACCGCGGCGCGACCGTCAGCCCGATCGCGATGATGAGCTTGGTCTGTCCGGAACCGAGTACGGCCATCACCAGCAGGCCGGTGATCAGGTCTGGAAACGACAGGAGCACGTCGACCAGCCGCATCAGCAGTGATTCGATCTTGCCGCCGAAGTATCCGGCAACAATCCCGATCGTGGTGCCCAGGGCGCCTCCCAACAGCACCGAGAGCACACCGACGGTCAGCGCCACGCGGGTGCCATAGATGATCCGCGAAAGCACGTCACGGCCGAAATCGTCACGCCCGAGCGGGTGCTCGGCGGACGGTGGCTGCAGGCGGTTGATGGTGCTCTGCTCGATCGGGTTGTATGGAGCCAGCAGGGGAGCCAGGATCGCGACCAGGACGATGAGCACGATGAGCACGAGACCGACCAGTGCCGATCGGTTCCGGCTGAAGGTGCGCCAGGCCCGTTGTCGCTGCGAGACCAGCTTGATCGGCGATGGAGAGTTGGACGACGCGGTGATGCCCCCGTCGAGGGCGGCAGGTGCCTCGGACATTACGCTTTCCTCACACGTGGATCGACCATCGTGTAGACCAGATCGACAATGATGTTAATGAGGACGATGATCAGGGCATAGACGACCATGATCGCCTGGAGCAGGGTGTAGTCACGCTGCCCGGTGGCCCCGACCATGAGGCTTCCGAGGCCAGGCCGCGCGAAGACTTCTTCGGTCAGCACCGAGGATCCGATCAGGCCCACTGTGAACAGTCCCACGAGCGAGACGATCGGCACGAGCCCGGCCCGCAGCGCGTGCTTGAGCAAGACGGATCGCTCGGTGAGGCCTTTCGCCCGGGCTGTCCGCACGTAATCGTCCGAGAGCACGTTGAGCATGACGGACCGCGTCATCCGGGCGACGTAGGCCGTTTCGACCAGCCCCAGCGTGATCGCCGGAAGCACGAGCGAGCGCAGGTTGTCGACCGGGTCGGAAAAATCCCCGGCGCCAATTGCCGGGAACCACCCCAGCCGCGCCGCGAAGACATAGATCAGCAGGATGCCGATGTAGAAGGCGGGCGCCGACAACCCCGCCAGCGACAGGATCCGACCCGTGTAGTCGATCCATGTGTTGCGCTTGAGCGCGGTGATTACGCCGGTCGGGATCCCGAGCAGGAGGGCGATAAGGATCGACACGATTGTGAGCTCGATCGTGTGCGGCAGCACCGTCTGGATCTGATCCCACGCTGGGGCCCGGTTGACCAGCGACCGCCCGAGATCGCCCTGCGCCAGGCCAATCATGTAGTCGATGTACTGTTCCCAGAGTGACTGGTTGAGGCCCAGTTCCTCTTGGAGCTGTTCCACGGCCTCTTGCGACGCCTGGTCGCCGAGCCGGGCGCGGGCCGGATCGCCGGGGATCACGCGGACGATCACGAAGATGATCGTGATCACGACGATCAAGGTTGGGATGGCGAGCAGCAAGCGCCGTAGGATGTGCCTCAACATGGAATTTGCCTTGTGTGGTCGTGCCGATCAAACAGGATGATATGAGGTGGCGCAATACGACGCATTCGTAGGGGAGGGCTAACGGGCCGCAAAAGACCTCTATCTTGCCCACGTATGCCCTCCCGTAACGTCGAGATAAACTCGGGCGCCATTGTCTGTATCAGACCAGGCTTTGAATTCGTGGCCATGCGGGAGGGCACAAGCGAGCGGAGCCTGGTTGCGAACTACGCCGGTCGCGGCTCACTAGCCCTCCCCTACATGATCGGGGAAACACGGCGCCCCGGCTCCGAACCGCCAACGGGCGCCGTCATGTGACGGCGCCCGTGTGGTGTGCCCGGTCGAGTTCGCAGCCGAGCCCGATTGTGGAACTAGTCCTCGCTGATCGACGTGGTCTCGTCGATACCTGGGTAGAGCTGAACCACGGACACGAGCTCGTGACCATAGTCGACGGTTTCCGACTTCGCGTACACCTGGTTGGTGTACATCAGGCCGTAGCCCGCGAAGTTCTCGATGATCTCGGTGTTGGCCTGTTCCCAGAGCGCCGCCTGGGCGTCGGGATCGGTGGTTGTCCGCGCCTCGGTCACCAGGTCGTCGAGGGTGAAGTGTGAGAAGTTCGTGACCCCACCGCTGGTGGTGAAGAACTGGGTCAGGTAGACATCGGCCGTCGGGCGGAACGCCACATAGATCGTGACCGGGTTCGGAACCTCACGGATCAGGTCGTGCATCGCCTGGTGCTGCACCACCTCAACATTGACGGTGATCCCGATCTGGCGCAGTTCTTCCTGCATGACGGTGTAAGCGTTGAGGTACGCATCCTGCTCCGAGCTGACGACATCGATTTCGAAACCGTCCGGGTAGCCGGCTTCGGTCAAGAGCTCCATGGCGCGTTCGGTGTCTGGCGTGAAATTCACGCCGGCTTCGGTGGCGGATTCCTCGGTGAGACCACCCGGCATGAATTCGGCCGGCACAACCGAGTAGACCGGTTCGGAGACTGGCGAGCCGGAGAGGGCCACGGTGTTCTCTCGATTGATCGCAAGCAGGATCGCCTCGCGCACGAGCGGGTCCTGGAGGATTTCGTGCTCGACATCGAGGTTGAGGAAGACGACCTCGCCGACCCCGAAGACATCGGCCTGGAGACCTTCGATCTCATTCATGCGGTCGACCCAGTTGGCTTCCGGCAAGCCGGCGACCACATCGAGGTCACCAGACTGCAGGGCCAGCTCGCGGCTGGTGCCATCGGCCACGAACCGCACTTCCACGCCACCGAGCTGCGGCGCGCCGCGGAAGTAGTCATCGTTGGCGGTCAGCACCACGCTGTTCTGCGTCGTGTAGCTCTCGAACATGAATGGTCCGGAACCAGCCGGGCTCGTGATGAAGGCCTCGGCGCCAATCGCTTCGTACGATTGCTGGCAGATGACATAGCCGCCGGAGTAGTTCGCGACCTGGGGCAGGAACAGCGATTCCGAGAGCGGCGTTTCAAGCGTGACGTTGAAGGTCGTCGCATCTGGCGCCTCGAAGCTCCAGCCGGCGTAGTTTCCGGAGTAATTCGAGGTGTCGGCGTTGGAAACCTTCTGGTATGAGAAGAGGACATCGGCCGAGGTCATCGCGTAGGCCTCGGTCGTTTCCGTGGCGTGGCACTGCACGTCGTCGCGCAGGGTGAACGCCCACGTCTGGGTACCGTCCGCGTTCTCGGTCGCGACCGGCATCTCGGTGGCGAGGTCGGCCTCGAACGTGGATGAGTCACCCGGGGTGAAACGGACAAGGCCGTTGAAGACCATGTCCACAATCGTCCGGTCACCGGTTGCCGATGAATAATGCGGATCGAGCGTCTGGATGTCCGCCGCGTTGGTCCCGAGCCGGAGCACGGGCCGATCCTGGGCACCCGCCTGGCTCACGATGCCACCGAAGGCGGTGAGCACCATCATGATTGCGGCGAAGATCGAAATCGTTGCCTTCGTGCGTTCGGAGATGCTGCGCATTCCCTAACCCCCTCGTACCGTCGGCAATGACGGTACCATCTCATCTCGGCATGGAC
>JALZMD010000330.1 GCA_030858375.1 Chloroflexota bacterium | reverse complement strand
TCGAAGTTGGTAGGGTCGAGCCATGCCTCGAAGCCGTTCCGGATGTCCGGCCATTCGCCGTCGACGATCGCGTACCAGGCGGTATCGCGATTTCGGCCCTTGACCACGAGGTGCTGCCGGAATGTGCCTTCGTAGGAGAACCCGTAGCGCTCGGCCGCCCGCCGTGACCGCCGGTTAAGATCGTTGCACTTCCACTCCAGCCGCCGGTAGCCGAGCGTGGTCATCAGGTCGTTCGCGAGCAGGAAGATCGCCTCGGTCGCGGCCCGCGACCGTTGCAGGGTAGGCCCGAACCAGATGTGCCCGAGTTCCCCGACGCCGTTCGCGGCATCGATCCGCATCAGCGAGGCAACACCACCAGCTTGACCTGAATCGGGGTCGACGATCGCGAAGAATAACGGGTCAGGAGAAGCTTGTTGACGGGCAAGGTCGTTGAGGAACGACGCTTCGTCGGCGTACGGACCGTTGGCGAGGTAGTCCCACAAGGCGGGATCGGCGTCCGGACCTTGGGCGGCCCGGTAGAGGTCCGCGCCATGAAGTGCTGTATCGAGCGGCTCGACCCGCACGTATATCCCAGTCAGCGCCGTCCGCACCGGGTCCGCTGCCGGGGCCCACGCGATTTCAGCTCCATATCGATCATCATCAGTCATCTGGTTGGGCTCCCAGGAACGTCAGTACCCCATCGGCCTCCACCATTGGCAAACATGGTCACAAGCCAACCCGATAGCGCACGAAACCGTCGGCCGGCACGAAGGTATCGTACAACCGTCTCGCCACGTCATTGTCCTCTTTGGTCATCCAGTAGACGCGGTTCCAGCCTTCGCGCTTGCCTTGGTCGATAACGTGCCGGATGAGGGCGCGACCGGCTCCGCTGCCCCGGATCTCAGGCTGGACGAACAGGTCGTGCAGCAGCCCGGCGGGGCGATCGGACCACGTGAAATCGTGCAGCACCACGTTGGCGAAGCCGATCACCGCGCCCTCGAGCTCGGCCACGATCGCCTGGAAGGTCTCATCCGTTGAAATGATCCTGGCCCAGGTTGTGTCCGTCACCACATCGGGCAAGGTCGTTTCGTAGAACGCGAGGTAGCCCGCCCAGAGCTCGCGCCAGGCCATCTCGTCTTCCGGCCGAATCCGTCGTACGGTTACATCCATGGTTGCACACCATCAGTCAGTCCCGCGGGACCTGCCTATCGCACTCGATGGGATCATACCAACCGGAGACCGATTACACATCGGCAAGGGCTACGACAGGATCGGCCTTGACGGCCCGGCGCGCCGGTAAAACCGACGCCAGCAACCCGCAGGCGACGGCGATGGCCACGACCAGGCCGATCCTGCCCCAGGGGAACGCCAACGCGAGCGGCCAGATGTCGCCAACGACCGTCGCCGTCCCGATCCAGCCGAATCCGGCGCCCAGCACGATCCCGATCACGCAGCCCAGCAACGACAGCGCCACACCTTCGATCGCCAGGCTCTGCCGGAGTTGCCGCTTCGTAAACCCGAGCGACCGCAACAGGGCCGACTCGCGCGTTCGCTCAATCACCGACAGCGACAACGTATTGCCGACCCCAACGATCGCGATCAGGACCGCCACGCCGAGCAAGCCGGTGATCGCGAGGAGCAGTGCGTCGAGGGCACTCGTCAACGTCTGCCGATAACTACTCGTGTCACCCGCGCTGATCGTCACGCCCTGCTCATCGGCGAGGTCGTACAGGTCGTCGAGCACGCGATTGGCGTCAGCATCGTCTTCCAGCCGCAGCCAGAACGAGTCGATCACCGGGTCCAGCCCGGCATCGGCCGCATCCGCCCCGGTGATCAGCAGGGACTCGAAACTGTACGTCTCGGCCGCCCGGAAATCACGTGGTACGCCGCCGAACCCGAGGGGTACCGTCTCTCCATCTGCGATTCCGGTTTCATCGAGTAGCCAGCCGGGTGTGAGCGCGACCCCTGGGGCGAACGCCGCGACTGCCTTCTCATCTCGCCAGACGCCGGCGAGTGCGCCGGGATCGACGACACGGGCGTCGACGATGATCGAGTCGCCAGGCCGAAGCGCCGGCAACTTGGCTTCCACCCGGCCAACCACAACCTGGGCGGCCACCCCGTCAGTATCGTTGGCCGATCGCGCGAATGTGACGAACGACTCGTCGTCCGGCGCCCTGCTGGTATTCGCGATCTCCAGATCCCTCGGCGTCTGGACATCGATCTCGCCGAACATCGACGCTTTCAGCGATTCGGCCCCAACCGACAACATCGTTACCAGCGCCACGCCGATCACCAGGGCAATGGTCGTGGCCGTCGTCCGGCGCGGATTGCGAACGCTGTTGCTGGCCGCCACCTGGGCCGGCACACCACCGGCCCGGCTCACGATCCGGCTGAACGACGACATCGCGGCCGGAACCAGGATCGACGCCCCCAGGAGGACGCCTACCCATGTCGCCAGGCCGCCAGCGATTCCGGCCAGCATCCCAATGTGAACCGAACCAGCGCGTGAGACGGCGATACCGCCGATCAGCAGTGCCGCGCCAAGGAGCAGGGCGAGGAGCGCCAGCCCGGTCCGGACCGACCCGGTTCGCTGCCTTGTATCGGTGGGCAAGGAAGCGATCCGCAACGCCTGCAAGGGATCGATCCCGGTGGCGGTCCGCGCCGGGCCCCATGCGGCGCCAACTGTCACGACCACCCCGGCCAGCAACGGCCAAATCACGATCGGCAGGGAGATGCCGACTGCATGGGGAACGGCGGCGTGATCGAATCGCCAATGGACGAACCACAGAGCCGCGTTCGTGACCACGACCGCGCCCGCAATGCCGATTGCCGAGGCCACGGAGCCGACCGCGACGGCTTCGGCCAGCACCATCCGGCGCACCTGGCGGGCAGTGGCCCCGGCGCAACGGAACAGCGCGATTTCCCGCGTGCGCTGGGCGACGAGGATTGCGAATGTGTTCGAGACGACGATCCCGGCTACAACGAGGGCGATGACACCGAAGGCGGTGACGCCAAGCTTTTGTATCTCCGTTTCGTCCTCGAACTCGAGCATTTCCCGATCGATACGCTGCTCGGCGGTCGCCACCGCCGCCTGGCCGCCAACGAGGTCAATCAATCGGGTTTCGACCGTCGCGCCATCGGCACCTGGGCCTGTCATCAGGTACAGGTTGGAGATCCAGGACTGGCTGGACCACAGCCCCATGTCTTCCTCCGCGAGGAAACCATCTAGATCCTCGGAACCGAATCGCCCATCGCCCGACCACAGGCCGACCAGCGTGAATTCGCGCGCCACGGCCGCTCCGTCAACGCTCCCCTCCTCCGGAACTATCAGCGCGACGGGCTCGCCAATTTCCACGCGGAGGTTGCGGGCAGTCGACCGCAGCAACGTGATTTCGCCGGCGGTTTCGGGTAGGCGGCCCGCCGCGAGTGCCAGGCCATCCCGCAGCGGTCCCGGTTCCGGGACGCCAGTGGCCGTGACCGGCGTGATTCGCCCGCCGGCCTGGGCCTCGATCCAGATCGGTGAGCCTGGCTGCACATCGGCCACGTCATCGAGCGCCTCAACGGCGCTGATCGTCTCCGGCGTGAACGGTGCGTCCTGGGACTCAAGGACGAAGTCGATGACTCCATACTCCGCGCCCACGGAGTTACGGAATCCCGTTTCCAGAATGGTTCCAAACAGGAACGTGGTGGTCGTGAAGCCGACGCCGATCATGATCGCCAAACTTACGCCGATCAGCCGCATCCGCTGCGCCTGGAGTTGCCGGATGGTTGCCTTGATCATCGCGGTCAGTCTCCAATCTCGCCGATGGCGCCGATGACGTTCTCCGCGGTCGGGTTGTCGATGGAGCGGACGATCTGACCATCAGCCAGCATGATGACCCGATCCGCCCATGCCGCTGCCAAGGGATCGTGAGTTACCATCACTACCGTTTGCCCGTGTTCTCTGACCGTGCGCTGCAGGAATGCCAGCACCTGGTTGCCGCTTCGCGAGTCGAGGTTTCCCGTTGGCTCATCGGCAAACACGACCTCGGGCCGTGGCAGCAACGCCCGGGCGATGGCTACCCGCTGCTGCTGGCCACCGGAGAGCTCGCTGGGCCGGTGATCGAGCCGATCGCCCAAGTTGAGGGTGTCGACCAGAATGTTGAGCCACTGCTGGTCCGGCTTTCGTCCGGCCAGGTCCATCGGCAGCAGGATGTTCTGTCGCGCAGTGAACGCGGGCAACAGATTCAACGACTGAAAGACGAAGCCGACCCGGTCGCGGCGGAGCAGGGTTCGACCATCATCAGTGAGTTCGGAGATGATGGTATCCCCAAGCATGACCTGCCCCTGGGTCACGGAATCCAGTCCTGCCAGGCAATGCATCAGGGTTGATTTACCTGAGCCAGACGGCCCCATGATTGCCGTGAACCGGCCCCTCGCAATCCCTACATCCACGTCGCGCAGGGCCGTGACAGCGGTGTCGCCCGTGCCGTACATCTTCACGAGGCCGTTTCCACGAAGGGCCATCAAGCCAGAATCCCCAGCCACTGCCGGTTTGCTGATCCCGGTTTCAGGTTTGGTCATCAACATGCAGGCTCTCCTCGCCAGAACATGTGCGTGGCAGTTGGACGAGCGGGATACCCTCGACTCGCTGTTTCCATCTCACCGGCACCTCCTTGACGATAGCGGGCGGGTTTTGCGCTTCCCTTGCGAAGATGTGGAGATTTGGTTGCGGCTCAAGCGTGGCCAGGCGGCGGAGTGGAGGCTGGATCGTCCTGTAAGATGAGAACATGGCAATCGAGCACCTCCCCGGCGGTTTAACCGGGCCGGTGGATTTGATCCACCATTCCAAGATCACGGTGCCTCCGGCCCATGGCATAGCCAGGCCGCATCTCGTGGCGCGTGTCGAACGGGCCGCCCAGGGCAAGCTCACCGCCCTCTAGGCTCCGGCCGGCTGGGGGGAAACGACCCTGCTGGCCGAATGGGCGGCGATAACCTCCATGAACGTTGCCTGGGTTTCACTGGATGAAGGTGACAACGACCCAATCCGCTATTTCCGGGCGCTGATCGCGGCCCTCGACAACGTGTCTCCAGTCCAGTTGGACGACGTGTACACAATGCTTCGATCTCCCACACCGGAGATCGATGAAAGCATCGACGCCGTGCTCATGTCGCACCTCGAGCAGTTCACGCAGTCGACCGCGATCGTATTCGACGACTTCCATGTCCTGAACGGCCCAGAGTTCCTGCGTTCCTTTAGCTGGGTACTGAACCGTTTGCCACCATCGGTGCACATCGTCGTTGCCAGTCGCGGTGAGCTCCGGCTTCCGTTAGCCCGCCTCCGTTCGGCCGGGGCCGTGACGACGCTCCGATCGAGCGACCTCGCTTTCTCGGTTGCTGAAACCCGGGCCGTACTCGGAGACCTGGCTGGCGAACATTTCCACCCTGATGACATGGCACTTCTTGTGTAGCGAACGGAGGGCTGGATCGCCGGCCTGCGGCTCGCCGGGGTCTCACTGGCCAACCAGACGGATCCCCATTCGGCAATCGAGCGTTTGCACGGAACTCACCGCGACATAGCCGATTACTTCTGCGAAGAAGTACTGAATTGGCTAGACCCGGAACTCCGCGCGCTGCTGGTCGAAACGTCGATCCTGCCGACCTTCTCCGAATCGCTCTGCGTTGCCGTCACCAGATGTGAAAATGCGCATGTGCTGCTCACGCAAACGCCAGGAGCCGATCTCTTCGTCTTTCCCCTTGATGACGACCGTGCCTGGTATCGCTACCACAGCCTGTTCCGAGACGTGCTGCAGGCCGATTTTGCCCGGCTACCCGAAGCGAGGCGAACGAAAATTCACCTCCGGGCATCCCAATGGTACGAGCAGCACGGCATGATTCGCGAATCGGTCGAGCACGCGCTGTCGGCCCACGACCTCGAACGGACCGCTGCCCTGATCGATCGCCACGCCGACACCCTGTTGTTCGCCTGCGGTGAGACCAACCTGCTGGCGAGCTGGCTCGATCGACTCCCGGACGACGTGCTGGCGACGTGCCCGAACCTCATTCGCGTCCAAGCCTGGGCGCTCACGACGATTGGTCGGCTGGATCATGCCGAACAATTGATGCTCCGCGTCGGTGACCTGTTCGATTCGGCACGATCCGAGGATCCACCAGCGGCGGTCCGTGAACGCGACGCCCAGCTGGCGGCAGTGCGCGCCCGGATCGCCGCCTACCGGGGAGAACATCCTGCCACCATCCAGCACGGGCAGGAGGCACTCGAACGTCTCGATCCACTGCGGCACGGCAAGATCCACGGCGATGTCGTGCTCAGTATCGGCTTTGCCGAACGCGCCCTCGGCAACTCGGATGCAGCGGCTATTGCCTTCGACGAAGCGGCCCGGCTAGGCCGCCTGTACGGCAACACGCAGGCGGCCCGCTGGGGTGTGCGCTACCTGGCGCTGACCCGGATGTCGCAGGGCCGGCTTAACGAGGCGGAAGCGATTGTTGATGAGGATCTGGACCGCGTCCGTCAGGAACTTTCCGATCCCGGCAGCATGCTTCCAGCGCTGCTCATCAGCAAGGCTGAAATCCTGGTCGAGCGCAATGACCTTGCCCAGGCTCGATCGTTGCTCGAACAGGCGATCCCGGTTGTGCAGTCGATCGGTGACGCCAAGATGCTGATGAACGCCTACGTGGCAATGGGGCAATTGTTGCAGGCTGAAGGACGATGGATACAAGCTCGCGAAAAGATTCGGCGCGCCGAGCAGGTCTTCCCCACCGCGGTGACCGGCGCCCGGACCGCCTGGCTTGCCTCGATGCAGGGTACCCTCGCCGAGGCCCAGCGGTGGGCATCCGCCAGCGGGTTCAGCGTGGAAGACCCCGCCGAACCCGTTCGGGGAGAGTACGAACAGGCCGTCTTCGCACGCATCGTCGCCCTGGCGAATCCCACGGCGGCGTCGTTGGCAATGCTGGACCGATTGATCGAGGACGCCGAACGCCGGACACAGTTTGGCCGGGTCATCGAGCTCCTGGTGGTTCGGGCAGTCACTGCGCATCGCGGCCGTGAAGGGGAGCAGGCCCGGCAATCACTGCGCCGAGCGCTGGTCTATGCCCAGTACGAGGGGATCATCCCGGTCTTCCTCAACGGGGGTCGCGAAATGCAGCTCCTGTTGCGGGAATTGGCCCGGGACCGCACTGCCCTCGAAGGGCCAACCCGGGCCTACGTCCTGAACCTCCTCACCCGATTTCCGGGCTATTCAGCAGCGGCCGAGGTTGCCAAACCCTTGGCTGAGCCGCTGACCAGCCGCCAACTCGAGATCCTGCTGTTGCTTGCCGAGGGCCAATCCAAACGCGAGATTGCCACCCAGCTCTACATCGCCGAGGGCACGGTCAAAGCGCACATGCACCAGCTCTTCGGCAAGCTGATGGCACGGAACCGGACGAAAGCCGTCGTCAACGCCCGCGAGCCCCACCTGCTCGCCTGACGCGGCCAGGTTGCTCAAGCGTGAACTGGTTGCCGTTCCGTCTGGTCATGGACTGCACATCCATCACATTGACTCCTGGTTGACGATTTCATTGACGCTGGTTTGATGCCGCATCGCGAGAATCGCAGGAGCGAATCGGACCCCGATCCGGATCGCACGTCGAACTCGATTCGTGACCAACGCGGTCACTTGCGCAGAATGGCCAAGCCATAATTCCCTACTCCACAGTCGATACCCTGACCGCGATGCGCCGCATCCCGGATTCCCCTGGACCTGGAATCCAACCTCCCGAGCGGACCCGGCTCCGGGACCGGCTCGTCGGGCTGGTGCGGCGCACATCCGTCACTCTCCCCGCGGCAGGCATGCCTGGAATCGATACCTCTCGAAGGAGCCTCTGGTGCCGATGCCACATCCGGCTCGTGATCCCGACGGATTGTTCCAGGACGAGGAAGCCCTTCACGCGGATCCCCTGTTCATAGGCGCTCGATCGATTGGTGATCAGGGGCTGCTTGAGCGGGTACGTCACCGAATCGACCACTGGCTTGAGGTCCGTGAAGAGCGTCAGTCAGGCCACACCCCGTCCGGATCAGCGGGCAACGACGCCTCGCAAGGAACAAACGTCCCCGTCGTTCGCCCGGTCACCGGGCGCGGGATCACCGGTTAACCTGCGAATCATCCCGGAAAGAAACGTGCGGCCCCCTTGATGCGTGGCATCAAGG
>JALZMD010000324.1 GCA_030858375.1 Chloroflexota bacterium | reverse complement strand
CCTCTGGATGGGGTGGCAGTTGGCGCATTCCATCGCGGAGCGCGGTTCGGTCCTCATCCAAGAGCTCCACGCCCCGCCGCCGGGCTACCATGGTGAGCGCACTCATCCCCAGCGTACCGAAGTCGCGGTAGGTGCCAGTAATCGTCGAGACGAACGCGGATTGGAGCATTTGCCGAACCACTCGCGCCTCTCCACGGACTCACCGAACATGCCGATAAAGAACGGATCGAGCGCCCCGACATCGATCAGCGTTTCGTTCACGTCAAAGACGATAACCTGGTTCATGCGTTCTTCTGGTGTTGCTGAGGCGCGGAGCGAGGTCTTACTCGTCAGCCCCGGTCAGCACATCCTTGATCTTTCCGACCGTCTGCTGGCCAAGCGTTGCCGCGTCAATGACGCGCTCGTCCTCATCCTCGGTCCCGCCCGCAGGCACCG
Organism: Chloroflexota bacterium; assembly: GCA_030858375.1. Classification (GTDB taxonomy): domain Bacteria; phylum Chloroflexota; class Chloroflexia; order Thermomicrobiales; family UBA6265; genus JACCYX01. The sequence goes on along the minus strand of JALZMD010000324.1, from coordinate 2,747 downwards.
TAAATTGCAAGCCCTCCGCATACGGGGCAGAACGGCCCATGGTGTACGCGACCATGATCTCGCCGAAAGTTTTCCGCGCTTCCTCGACGACCGTCTTGCCGGTGACGATATCGTGCATCAGGTTGAGAGTGATCGTGTTCGCCGCCTCCGAATCGCACCGTGCCGCTACTTCCCCCGACGTCCGGTCGAGTAGGCAACTGCCATCGAACCGGGCGATCTCGTCGAACTTCTCGGGGGGAACCTGGTAATCGATGTACTGCGTGAGAAAATCACTGTGGGGAGCGGGAAAATTGTGCGTTACGACATCGCTGGTCACGATGATCCGTTTCCAGGGGCCGGCTCTGTACCAGAACAGCTTGGTCGGCGTCGCCTCATTCGGCGGCCCGTACTGTTCCAGCATCTGGTGGGCACCTCGCTTCGGGGCATTAGGCCAGCCCTCGATCAGTGTCTCCACGGTGCTGAGGTCCATGATGTAGCGGGCACCGTCCTCAGTCTCATGCTCGCCCTTCGCCTGGTGGTTGATCGCGTCCGTCATCGCTCCGGCCAGGGTTGCCATACGCTCGCTGGTGTCCATGTCCCCGGAAGCTTGTGACTTCTCGCTCATGTCTTTCCTCCTTGAATGCTTCAAATACCCGGGTGCTGTCGGATTAGGGGTGTCACGCCGGTCCATGCCCAGCGCCTCGCCGGTCCCGAGGCCGATGCTCACGGCAGATCACCCTCGGTCTTCGGCGTGTCGGGGTGATCTCCCCATTCCTTCCACGAGCCGGTGTAGAGACCAACGTCCTGGTACCCAATCAGTCGCAACGTGAAGAAGGTTACCGCCGAGCGGACACCGGTCGAGCAATAGGGGATGACCCGCTTGTCAGGAGTGATGCCGGCTTCTTCATACATCGCTCGCAACTCGTCGGCTGGCTTCCAGAACAGCGGCGTTTTGGCCACTGCATTGCGCGGGTAATTGATATTCGCGGCACCGGGAATGTGGCCCGCCGTATACTCCTCAGGCGTTCTTGCATCAACAATCGCCACGCCCGGATCGTCGAGCTTCGCTCGGACTTCATCAAGTCGGGCCAGCACGTCGGCTCGCGGAGTCACCTGGATAGACTTAGCTGCCGGACTAGCCGCCACTGCATCCGGTGTGGCCCCAGTCATGGTCTCATGGGCCGTCTGTTGCCATGCGGCCAGCCCCCCGTTGACGACGTGGTTATCCTCGTGTCCGAGGTAGTGCAGGATCCACCAGAGGCGCGCGGCGAAGAGTGTCCCGGCATCGTAGGCGGCAACAGGACGATCACGGGTGATGCCGAGCGAGGCAAGCGTTTGGCTGATCTGCTCTTGCCAATGCGCGATTGACTCGTCGGACGTATCGGTCACCTCAAGTACAGGCCAATCGAGTTGGACGGATCCCGGGATATGGTCCTTGGCAAAATCCTGTTCCGGCATGAAGCCAACCAGGATCGTCGCCGGATCGCCTCGGAACCCAGCCAGACGGTCGGCGTCGATCAACATCTCCGGGCGCGCATAGGTTGCACCACGTGTCGGCGAGGCGACTGGCGCCTGCGCCACGGAGATTTGGAAAGCTCCCCCCAGCGCCAGACCAGTCGCCCATCCCAAGCCAAGGTGGAGGGTTTGGCGACGTGAAATGCTCCGGGGTTTGGTAGCATGTTCGTTGGGCATGGGCATCATCCTTCAGGTGATTGATATTGATAACGTTGGATTATTTGTGTCTATCAGCGCCGTTCCTGACGCCACCGCACCCATAGCCGACGGACACTCCGCAAGAGACCGATCGCCCTGCTGGTCATTCCGGAGGAGAGCGATTTTCGGACATCGCGAACTGCCGCGTTCCACACGGCATCGTTGTAGGTGGGATAGGCGTGCGTGACCGACGCCAGGTCCCGGGTTCGCATTCCATGGTGGATCGCTAACGAAAGCTCGCCGAGCGTTTCCCCGGCCCGCGGGCTCACCACGGTAGCGCCGACGATCCTGCCCTTGCGATCGATGGCAAGCCTGGTTACGCCTGACCGCTCATCCTGGGTCACCGCGCGATCAAGCTCCGCATGGCTCCAATCGACCACCTGGCCACCGTCCGGCACGTGCGCCGGGTCGGTGCTCACGCCCACCGCCGCGAGTTCCGGCGACGTAAACGTGACGCGGGGCACGGCAGACGTGTTGATCGTGCGTTTGAGCCCGAGCACCGCATTGCTCGCCGCGAGGCTTCCATGTACGCCCGCCGTGTGGGTATGATGCGACCGCCCCGTGACATCACCGGCAGCCCATACCCATGGATTGGTGGTCTGTAAGTGATCGTCCACTACGACATGGTCGCCGTCGTCGGTGTCGATGCCGGCGGCCTCCAGTCCCAGGTGCTGTGTCCGCGGCGAGCGGCCAGTCGCCACCAGCAGCGCATCGAATGCAACTTCCTGCCCATCTTCCAGCCGAAGCGTTCCCGCCCCGGCCATTCCGGTGGCGGTAAGCCCGGTTGCATTTGCTCCAGTGCGGATCTCCACGCCATCGGCGAGGATCGATGCAATCACCACACTTGCCGCCTCTGGATCCTCCCGCTCAAGCAGCCTCTGGCTGCGGGTGACGATGGTGACCTGGGAGCCGAGGCGCGCGAAGGCTTGTCCCAGCTCACACCCGATCGGCCCGCCTCCCAGCACGGCGAGCCGCTGAGGCAGGTGCGTCAGGCTCCAGATATTCTCACTGGTGAAGAATCCTGTTTCGGACAGCCCCGTGATGCCCGGCACCTC
>JALZMD010000102.1 GCA_030858375.1 Chloroflexota bacterium | reverse complement strand
TCGAGCGCGGGGCCGATGTCTTGGAAGGGATCCAGTTCGCCACCAACGAAACGCCGGTGCGGTTGCGATCGATGGAATTCGACCACCACCACGCCGGAACGCTCGATACGATCGAGTTGAGTTTGATGGCCGAGCGCCAGCAGGACATCCTCGATCTCGTCTCACGGCTGCGGACCATTGCCGCGGTGCGGCACATCACCTATAAGCGTGGGTCCTCGATCGTGCGGAAGCGGGAGCGACTCGTGTCGCGGAGGGTGGTGGAGGACGATGACGACGTAAACGGCGGACTTTGAGCGCACTGGATGCGGCGCGGTGAGGGGTAGCGTCTGACGTGGGAGGTGGGCCAGGCATGCGTGATTACGTGACCGGACCGGAGCTTCCTGACGCCGGAGCCAGAAGATATCGCACCGTTGCCACGCAAGCTCGGAATGACGAAAACTGGCCGGCGGCATCGGGGAGATGCCGCCGGCCAGTTTCGTACTACCAGATGATGACGCGTTCTTCCGGGTCCAGATACTCGGGGTCGCCCGGGCCGATGTCGAACGCCTCGTAGAACTCGTCCATATGGCGGGACGGTTCGACGGCGCGCACGATACCTGGGGCATGGACATCTGACGCCACCAGGAACTCGTAGAACTCCGGCGTCGCTTCCTCGCGCCAGCTCACTGCATAGGCGATGAAGAACCGCTGCTGCTGGGTCAGGAACCATGAGGTCTGCGCCTCCCCTTCCGCGTCGAGCGCGATCAGCATCGCATCGTAGGCGATTTGCAGGCCGCCCATGTCAGCGACGTTCTCCCCGACGGTGAGTTCGCCATCCACCATCAGGCCCGATTGCACTTCAACCGCCGAATAGTGGGCCATCACCTGGTCGTTGAGTGCAGAGAACGCTGTGAAATCCTCATCGGTCCACCACTCGACGAGGTTGCCCTCGCCGTCAAACTGCGAACCACTGAGGTCGAATCCGTGGGTAATCTCGTGCCCGATGACCGCTCCGATTGACCCGTAGTTGGAGGCGAGGTCGGCGTTCGGGTCGAAGAACGGTGGCTGCAGGATCGCGGCCGGGAACTGGATCATGTTGAGGGAGGGATCGTAGCCGGCGTTGACCTCGAACGGGGCCAGGAACCACTCAGTGCGATCGACTGGCTGGTCCACCTCGCCGAGGGCTTGCGCGTTCCCCGCGTCGTAGGCATTGAGCACCGTTTCAAAGAGCGAATCGCCGACCGCAACGTCCTCATACGTTTCCCACGTGTCCGGGTAGCCGACCGCGACCACCATCAGGTCCAGTTTCGCGAGCGCTTCAGCCTGCGTTTGCGCGCTCATCCAGGTGGACTCCTGAATCCGGATCCGGAACGCCGCAATCAGGTTGTCGACCAGTTCCTTGATCTGGGCCTTCGCCTCGGGCGGGAACGCCTCGGCGACATAGGCCTGGCTGAGGGTGTCGGGAAAGGCGATCTGGACTTCCTGCAGGGCGCGCTCTTCGAGCGGTTGCTGCTCCTCGACGCCGAACACGGTCGGCCCCTGGAATGAGAAGGCGATGTCTTCGATCTCGGTGGTCAAGATCGAGGAATACGACCAAATGAGCTGGGTGGCGAACAGGTGGCGCAAGGTCAGGGGATCAGCGTTGGCGAGGACCCCTTCAAGCCCTTCCAGGTGGGCGATGTCCGTGACGATCAGGGTATCGACGGTATCGGGCAGGTGGGTTTCCTGAACGAAGGCGTTCCAGTCGAAACTTGGCAGGATCGCCTCCAGTTCCTCCAGCGTGCGCGGATTGTTCTGGAGGACGGGGTCGGAGAAGAGCTCGGCATCCGGCGTTTTGATCACGACGAGTTCCGTTTCGAACGCGATCACCGATTCGGCGGCGGTTGTGGCCTCCTCCTCGGTGTAGCCGAGCAGCATCAGCAACTGTACGGTGGTCGCGATCCAGGCATCACGGACCGCCACTGACTCTTCACTGTCGTCGTAGTAATCCTCGCTGGGGAGACTCAGCGCCGGACCATAGACATAGCCGCTGTTGAGCGTGGCGTCTTCTGGCGAGGGGAACGCATACGGGAAGAAGAGGCCGCCGAGTTGATAGGTGTCGGCGTTCTGTTGAAAGGTGAGACCATCCTCGACACTGGCGATCGCCTGGATCTCGTCCAGGAGCGGCTGGATCGGCTCAATGCCCTGCTCGTTCCGGGTGTCAGTGTCGAGCACCTGCTCGTAGAGCGTGCGGGCCTTGCCTTCCGGCGTGTCGGAGCCGGCCTGGAGTTCATCCATGATCGTGAAGAGCTGTTCGTTGACGTGGTCGATGACCTCGTCCGACGCGCCGTAGACGGGTTGGTCCGCGGGGCGTTCCGATCGTGCCGCCCAGCCGCCGTTGGCGAACTGGTAGAAGTCATCGCCGGGATCGACGGAGAGGTCCATGTCCGCGATTTGGATCCCGCGTGCCTCGTCCGCGGTCGCGACAAGGGAAGCAACCGGCGATCCCTCCGGCGGGGCGATGGGCGATGCTTGTGGCAGGTGCGCTGGTTGTGGTGTCTGGGCGAAGGCGCCGCTGATGGATGCGCAGACCATCAGGAAGACGATGAGCACTTGGTATGGCAGGCGCACGGTTCCAGATCGCATGGCGGTTTCCTTGCGTGGCGAATCTGCCCGGCAGTCACCGTGGCCCGGACAGCCTACAGCGTTCCATGACATGAGACGGAACGAACGGTCCCCGGTTGCCCGGTGTACGACAGATTTCCATCAGGTCCCAGTACCCAGATGGTATCAGCATGACGACCGAAATGGAACGGTCCGTCCTCAGTTCGCTCAGGCTGGACGCTGGCCCTGAAGGTTGAGCCGCCAATAGTCGAGCGACCAGGCTGGGTCATCCGTGCGGCCTGCTTCGACCATCTCGTCGATGAAAGCCGTCCGGAGCGCCTCGTCGCGGATACGTTCGAGATGGGTGCCCAGGACCACGGTTGTGAGGAACTCGCGGTAGGCGGCCTCGTCGTCCATGACGACCGGGGCGTGGATGACCTCGGCGGCAGCGTGCATGAATCCGGCCGATCCCAGCCGGGCGACCGTGTCCCGGTCGCCGGCGAAGTTCCACGGACCATCCCAGGGTCCAACCTGGCTGGCATAGGGGTCGCGCCGTAGGATCGCCAGGGCGCGGTTGGCGATGGTGGCGATGTTCGATCCGCCGCCGCATTGGGCGATCAGCCAGCCGCCGGGTTTGAGGACGGTGTAGAGCCGCGAGAACAGGGCGGGGTGATCCATGACCCAGTGGAAGGTGGCGGTGCTGAAGACAACGTCCGCCTCATGCTCGAAAGGGAGCGCCAGGAGGTCGGCCCGAATGAAGGAGACGCGGTCGCCGAACCGTGGCGCGAGATAGGCGTGCGCTTCGTCCAGCATGTTTTGCGACTGGTCGACGGCGATGACCCGACCCCCGGGCAGGCGTTCGACCACGAGTTCAGTGAGGCGGCCGGTGCCGCATCCGGCGTCGATCACGGTTTCGTTGCCCCGGAGCGGGAGCCCTTCCAGGACGGCCTTGCCCCAGTTGACGTGCGGGTTGGCCACGCGGTGGTAACTGACGGCATTCCATTCGCGGATATCGGTGAAGGGGCTTGGGGGAGGATTTGACTCTGTCACGGGCTGCTCTTTCTGGTTGTGATCGGTCATGATTCGTCTGGTACAGTCCGGATCATACGGCCCTGTCGGGATGAGGGAAAACACTATCGGGATGCATGCATGAGTGAATTGTTCAGGAACCCAGAGCAAGACAAAGAGGATGCACGGAAGGTGGCGGCTATCCAGCGCGAGAACCGCCTCAACTTGAAGGGGTTGTTGCTGACGCTGGCGATCGTGATTGCGCCGTTCCTGGCGCTGCTGATCAGTGTCGAGCTGGCCCTGGCCGCGCTGGCGGCCGGGCTGTTGTTCTGCGCCGTGTTGACATGGACGGTGGCGGGGCAGATGGGGCCGGGCTCGCGATCGCGGCTGCGGACGGCGGCGGTGCTCAATGCCTTCGTACTGCTGATGGTGGTGGCGATCCTGGTGATGCGGCTGGTCGGGAACTGAGCGATCCGGGGCGGGATTGGATCGCTCATACGGATTTCGGTTGAACAATGGGTGATCCGCGTGTGTCGGCCAATGGCCTAGACGCAGGGGCGATCCTAGCCCCGCTGGATAGGTGATCGCCCGAAGCACCGGGGCGGCGTGGCTCCGTTCAACACGTATCCAGCAGGGCCAGGTTGACCCCTACCGACCGTCGCATGTACTCGGCGGGTAGCCGAGTTCGCATCACCAGATCCAGGTCCGGCGTATGGAGTTGGGAGCGGGCGGAGACAAGCTCCGCAGCCGTACAAGGATTCGTGTGCCGAAGTGGGCGGGGCGGCGGATCAGACCTGGATGCGGGTTGGTGGGGTTGAATCGGGGAGGCCACGGGATTTCTTCATGAGGATGCCGTGACGTCCCTTGCCGTAGTAATCCTTCATGGTGCCGCTGCGCCGGTAGCCTTCCCGCTCGTAGAGCGCCTGGGCCCCGGTGTTCCATTCCTCGGCCATCAGCACGATGTCGCCTTCAGGGAAGGCAGCTTCGACGCCCCGGAGCAGGGCGGTTCCGATCCCCTGGCGACGGGCCGAGGGTTCGACCGCGACGTTCATGATCCGGATGTTGCCCCGGTGCCGGTCCGCGATAACACTCCCAGCAACTGACCGTGAATCGGTGCGGGCAACAAGGAACACGACGCCGGGGAAGATGCTGAGGACCGAAAGCCCGGAGAGGCTGTAGGCAAGGCCGGGACGGAAAGATGTCTTCTGGATCGCGGCGACACTGCGCAGGTCCCGCCAGCCCGCGCGTTCGAGCCGGACATCTACTGTGTGGTTACCCGAGATGGCCATTTGGTGATCGCGCATCTGCCCTGTTCTCCCGACGCCTTCCGCGTGCGAGTGGCATGGTACACGGGAGGCGGAAGCGCGTTGTACCGGGTAGCCCGGACGAGATGATCGGGCGCCGCCAGCCGGGATCCAATGCCCGTTAACTCGCTTCGGCGTCGTCGCCCGTGAGCGGGGCCACGAAGAAAGGCTCGGTCGTGGGTCCGGCACTGCCGAGCGGCGCTGGTTCGACCGTGATCGCGAACGCCTGGTAGGCGTCACGCTCGCCCGGCACGACAAACCTTGACTGGTTCATCACGCCAACCGGTTGCGGGCCGCTTTCGTCGATCAGCCAGACCTGGTAGACGTGATCGAGCGGTGCGGGCGGCATGTTCTCGGTCTCTAGGATGAAGATTTGATCGTCGTCGTCGTAGGTGAGCGCTGCGCTCAAATCCGGGATGGGCGTGGTCAGGTTGAAGGCGATTGATTCACGTTCGCTATCCGGATTGTTGTCGTCAAGTACCAACCGGTCGAGCACTACTCCAGCCAGGACGGCGAGAAGGAGGGCCGCGGCCGCGGCCAAGATCCAGGGACGCAAGAGCGGCGTCGGCCGCTTCGATCCCGGAACGGGGACAGTTGAGAGCGGGACAATTCCATCTTCCTCCCTCGTGGAGGGGAGGGCGGTGGGGCTGCTCTGGGCCGGCTGAGCCCAGGCCGCGTCGGCCATGACGACCTTTTCGATCCGCCTCCGCAGATCTGGGGAAGGCGGTGCCTCGTCTGCAAGCAGGGATAGCCCGCCGGCGATCATCCTTAGCTCGGCCAACTCGGCCCGAGCCGAGGCCGAGGTCTGGAGGTACGCGTCGAGCTCGACTGCTTCGACCCCGTTCAGCGTGCCGAACGCAGCCGCGCCCAGAAGCTCCTCATAATATTGGTCATTTCGGTCGTTGACCGTTGGATCCACGATATTCATCCTACACCACCTCCGACCGGAAGTGGCGACCATCCGAATCCTGATCGATCCCGAGTTGTGGGTGTTCGTCGATCAGGACAGTGCGAAGTTTCTTGAGACCCAGGCGCATCCGGCCCTTGACGGTGCCGAGGGGAGTGTCTTCCCGCTCGGCGATCTCGCCGTGCGAAAGTCCTTCGAAGAAGGCGAGCTCAATGGTTCGACGCTGATCCAGGGGAAGGGTGGCGACGGCTGAGCGCATCGTTTCCTGCGTCAGGGTGGCGGAAACATCGCGCCAGACATCGGGAACCGAAAGCTGGTGCTCGGCGTCCTCAAGCGCTACGTGTGTAGGCTTGTGATCGATGTCCCGTCTTCGTATGTCGATGGACCTGTTGTGAACTATTGTCATGAGCCATCCGCGAACATTGCTACCACGCGATACGTCAAACGATGACGCGCGATTCCAAACCTGGAGGTAGGCATCCTGCACGGCTTCTTCGGCCAGTGAGGGATTTCCGAGGATGCGGTAGGCGAGACCGAACGCCAACCTGTTGTATCGGTCGTATAACGACATCAACGCTGTGGCATCGCCACGCGCAACAGATTGGATCAGATCAACGTCGTTCAGTTCGGACACCGCATCCCAAACTCTCCAACACTCAGTTAGACGTAAAACTGGTGCTGTCTGGATCACTTTCGGGGCGGTCGGGGACCGGGCTCCAGGTGATCGTCGATGTTCGCCGCAATGAACTCCGGATGGATTTATTCAAGTGTACCGACTATTTGACGGAGTGCACAGCTTGACTGGCCACTGGTCCATGATTCAGGTTGAAACCGCTGCGGCCAGGTGTGATCGCCGGTGGCGCTGCTAGGCAGTGCATTCGGTGATCTGGTCGCGGGCGGAGCCGCCCTGCACCGAGCCAGTGCTGAGCTTGCCGAGCGTACAGACGACCATGGTGTACACGCCGCCCTGGCCATCCGGGGTGACGGTGACGTCGCGAACGCGCAAGTTGGAGTAGGGTGAGCCGGATCGATCCTTGCCCAGCCACGAGTTGACGGCATCGAGGGCACCGCTCGGGTCCTGCGCCGAATTGGCTGAGTGAAACAGGAAGACGCGGGTATCGGCCGGGGAAAGATCGAACGACATGAATGACAACCCTTTCGCGCCGGCTCCCGAACACTGGGACCGGCCTGGCATGAGATGACGTGACAAAGCAAGCGGGCGATTCCGATGATGTCGCCCGTTTCCGGATGAGTATACGACCCGGCAATCGCCGGTGCCGGATTTCGCGGGGTATCGGTACCTTGCCCGATGCCCGGTATCATGCAGGCAATGGATTCGGCTTCGGCGCAGTGATGGAGGCGACCAGGGTGACGGCTCGGATACTGGTGGTGGGTGGCGGCGGACGAGAACACGCGATCGTCTGGAAGCTGGTACAGAGCCGGGGCGTGCGCGAGGTGCTTTGCGCTCCAGGTAACCCGGGTATCGAAAGCCTCGCCGAATGCGTACCGGTACCTGTTGCCGACCTCGACGGGCTGGTGCAGCTGGCTGTGGAACGGGCGGTCAACCTCGTCGTTGTTGGGCCGGAGGATCCGCTGGCAGCCGGGCTGGCGGATCGGTTCGACGCGGCCGGGATCCCGGTGTTCGGGCACACCGCCGCGGCCGCCCGGATCGAAAGCAGCAAGTCGTGGTCGAAAGGGATGATGGCTGCCGCCGGTATTCCGACGGCGCGGTCGCTGGTGGCAATGGATGTCGATTCCGCGAGGCAGGCGATTGTCGAGATCGGCGGCGATGGGCCGGTGGTGATCAAGGCGGACGGCCTGGCGGCGGGCAAGGGGGTGGTTGTCGCCGGGAGCCGGATCGAGGCCGAAGCGACGCTCGGCACGGTCTTTAATGAAGGGGCGACTGGTGGCACCCTTGTTATCGAGGAATGCCTGACTGGAGCCGAAGTGTCGATCCTGCTCCTGACCGATGGAGAATCGGTACGGATGCTCGCGCCGTCGTGCGATCACAAGCGGGCGTTCGACGGTGACGTGGGACCGAACACGGGTGGGATGGGCGTGTACACGCCGACGGCGCGGATCGACCCGGCCTTGATGGCCCGGATCGAGGCGGAGATCGTAGCGCCGGCGGTGCGCGAGATGGCGCGGCGCGGTTCGCCGTTGCGGGGGGTGCTCTACCCGGGTCTCATGCTGACCCCGGAGGGGCCGAAAGTGATCGAGTTCAACTGCCGCTTTGGCGATCCGGAAACCCAGGTGGTGCTGCCGACGACGGTGGGTGATCTCGGGGCCTGGGTGATGGCGGTGGCATCCGGCACGCTCGATACCACGCCGCAACCGGTGAGTTCCGGCGCGGCGGTGGGGATCGCCCTGGCGTCTGGCGGGTATCCGGGGGCGTACGAAACCGGGGTGCCGATCCACGGGCTGGATACCGTGGCGAGCGATCCGGAGGTGATCGTGTTCCACGCGGGAACGCGGCGGGCCGGTTCGGGCGAGATCGTGACGGCGGGTGGACGAGTACTGACGGTGGTGGGGCTCGGGCCGGACCTGGCAAGCGCGCAGGCGAAGGCGTACGAGGCCGCGGACCGGATCACGTTCCAGGGGAAGATGATGCGGAGCGATATCGCGGCACGGGAGCTGAACAAGCGGTAGGGCTGCCCACCGAGCGTCGGCCCGTAGGTCCGCCGGCGCGACGGGCTGGTTCGCGCGCTCACGTCAGGTCGAGCGCAGTCGAGGCCAGCGCAGCGCGTCTCCGGTCGCTACCGCATTCGCTGTCGTGATGTCATTTCTCTGATTGTCTACGTCTCAGGTATTAACGGAGGCGCAGGAGCCAAAGGAGGCCGAGCATGGCCTGGGCCTGGATGATGTGGGTGTCGCCGGGTGTCATCAGGCCGGGGATTTCGGCGATCGGTACGCGGGCGACGTGGATCGGTTCGTCGGGGTCCGGTTCGGATTCGACCCGGTGGCAACCTTCGGCCAGGACGAACGATGTCTGTTCATCGGTGAAGCCGGGGCTCGTGTAGACCGTGGTGAGGAAGCGGAGGCTGCCGGTGCCGTGGCCGGTTTCCTCGTGCAGTTCGCGGATCGCGGCGTCCTCGATCGATTCACCGTCGTCGATCATGCCGGCTGGCAATTCGATCAGGTGCTTCCCGGCCGCTGAGCGGTATTGCCGCACCAGCAGGACATGGTCGTCGGTGGTGACGGGGATGACGACGACGGATGGGTTGCGCTCGACGACGTGGCGTTCGCTCTCGCGGCCGGATGGAAGCAGGACGTCATCGAGGCGGAGGTGCAGGTAGCGGGAATCGTAGACGCGTCGGCTACCGATGGCCGTTTCGTGGGGAAGCTCGTCGTCTGGTGTGATGTGGGAAAAGGGCATGGCCACTCCATTACATGTTCATTTCATGATTCCGCCAACGAAAAACGACACCCATGGGGTGCCGCTATCAGGGGTTTCCGTATCGATGGGAGGCGCCAGCCGGATTCGAACCGGCGATCAGGGTTTTGCAAACCCATGCCTTACCGCTTGGCTATGGCGCCAGCTCACCGCGCGGCCATCGAAATGCTGCCATGCGCGTCTCTTTCCGGGCCTGAGTGTACCACGGCCGGAAGGGGATGCGCGTGGCCTGTCGCATGCCCGTTTGCGTTCGCGGATTGCCCTATCCCTGCTTATGTTGGGCGACGATCCACCGTGAATAACACCGCATGATCATTGCCATGATTCAGGATCGATTCGCCGAACCCGACCAGGTGCGTGCCGATCCAGCGCCTGACGGGATGCGAGACGAACTGGTCGCGATACGCCTCGTGCCGGTAGCGAATCTGCCTGTCGTGAATGGCCTGGCCAAGTTCGTCGACGTTCTGCATCATGATCTCCCTGGGTGCAGTGGTCGGATGTCACCACTGCAATTTGTCGGTCCGATTGATGGGCAGAGAGGAGATTGGCGGACTTACGATGTTCAGGACGGTTGCAACGCAGATTCGACCGTTGGGAATCCGGTGATGATTTCATCATGGGTAGCAAGGGCCGAAGTGGTGTTGGGATAGCGGATCCAGGGGGCGGCGGCGTTGACCTGGGCCACGTTCTGTTCGGCCGCAATTGTGACTCCGCCGAATTCCTGCTCCGAGGTGGTGTGGGCATCGCTGATCAAGGTAACGTCGTACCCTTCGATAAGCGCGCGGTGGCTGGTGGACCGGATACAGGCGTCGGATTGGGCACCGGCGATGATGAGATGGCCAGCGCCAAGGGCCGAAAGCGTTTCGGCTAGGTCAGTTTCGACGAATGAATCGGGATAGCGCTTGGCGACAATGGGTTCGCCGACGATGGGCGCCACCTCGGGCCGGATGTGCCAGCCCTCAGAACCAGGAGTCATCCACTCGTCCTCGTGCTGTACGTAAACGATGGGCGTACCTGCCGTTCGGGCTGCAT
>JALZMD010000305.1 GCA_030858375.1 Chloroflexota bacterium | reverse complement strand
CCTCCCCGGCGATGTCGATGATCTGGTGGGCCGAACCCGAGGTCGCGATGAACCCGAACTTCATGTTTGCTCCTTGCTCACGAGGCGCGCCAAAGGCCCCTGCATGACCGCCGCTGCAAGGGAAGGCCACCTATAACGCCCGTTGGCCTCGTGTATCAAATGGTTGGCAATCCCTACATGACGCACCGGCCATTGTAGCGACCGGGGCGTTCGAGCCCGCCAGGTGATCGTTGGAACCAGCCCTCCCGAGTCCCCGGCACGGCTGAAGCTTGCGTTGATTCCCTACAATGACCTTGGCGACGCCACACGGCAAACGGCATGCCCTGTTCCGGTCACTGTCCCGTCCACTCCGCCTTCCTCCCCGACGTTCGATGCACACGCGTTGCACATCCAGATCGTTGTGGACGTTACCAGAGGAGTCTCCATGAAGAAGCTGGCGTTGAATGGCAGGGGTACGCAGGGCAAACCCGCCGGTGCCGGGCTCGGGATCGCGCGCAGCTTCACCCGGGCTGGCGAAGACCCGTTCGAGACGCTCGAATGGACCACGCGCACCTCACGCATCACGAACCCCGACGGCTCGGTGGTCTTCGAAATGGCCGATGCCGAAGTGCCGGCCAGTTGGTCGCAGGTCGCCACCGACATCATTGTTAGCAAATATTTCCGAAAGGCCGGCGTGCCGCAGGCTGGACCCGAGGGCACGTTGGAGGTCGACGCCGGTGGCCAGCCGGTGCTCGGACCGGAGCGCTCGGCCCGCCAGGTGATCCACCGCCTCGCCGCCACATGGCGATGGTGGGGTGAGACCAACGGCTACTTTGCCTCCACGGCCGATGCCGCAGTCTTCGAAGATGAGCTCACGTACATGCTTGCTCACCAGATGGCGGCGCCAAATTCGCCGCAGTGGTTTAACACCGGGCTCGCTCATGTCTACGGCATCACCGGGCCGCCCCAGGGGCACCACTACGTCGAGGGGGCGGCGCCCGATGTTGTCCGCAAAAGCGACGATGCCTACACCCGGCCGCAGATCAGTGCCTGCTTCATCCAGGGCATCGATGACGATCTCGTCAATGAGGGCGGGATCATGGACCTCTGGGTGCATGAGGCACGGCTCTTCAAGTACGGATCCGGAACCGGCACCAACTTTTCGTCGTTGCGCGGTTCCGGGGAACCCCTCAGCGCGGGTGGTACCAGCTCTGGCCTGATGAGCTTCCTGCGCGTCGGAGACCGGGCAGCGGGCGCGATCAAGAGCGGCGGCACCACCCGCCGCGCCGCCAAGATGGTGGTGCTCGATGCCGACCACCCCGACATCGAAACGTTCATCGACTGGAAGCCGCGTGAGGAGCTCAAGGTCGCCGCCCTCGTCGAGGGCATGGCCCATCTGGCCCCGGACCTCCGGCACCGCGCCGCTGAGCTCGACCTCGCCCTGACCTACGATTACAATGGGGAGGCCTACGACACTGTTTCCGGGCAGAACTCCAACAACTCGGTACGGATCACCAACGACTTCGTCGACGCCGTCCGTGAGGATCGCGATTGGGACCTTGTCCGCCGCACCGATGGCGCCGTTTCGCGCACGGTCAAGGCGCGCGCATTATGGAATCACATCGCCCGCGCCACCTGGCAGAGCGCCGACCCCGGACTCCAGTTCGATACCACCATCAACGAGTGGCACACGTGCCCGGCCGGCGGCCGGATCAAGGCCAGCAACCCCTGCTCCGAATACCTCTTCCTCGACGATACGGCCTGCAACCTGGCCAGCCTCAACCTGCTGAAATTCCTCGATCCCGAAACCGGGACATTCCGTATCGACGAGTTTCGTCACGCTGTCCGGATCTGGACGATCGTGCTCGAAATCAGCGTCCTCATGGCCGGCTACCCTGGTCAGGAGATCGCCCGCAAATCGTTCGACTACCGCACGCTCGGGCTGGGCTATGCCAACCTTGGCACGGTGCTCATGATCCTTGGAATGCCGTACGACTCCGATGCGGCAAGGGCCTACGCCGGTGCGGTGACGGCGCTGATGACCGGCGAAAGCTACGCAGCCTCGGCCGAACTGGCCAGCGCGCTCGGGCCATTCCCAGAGTACGAAGCGAACGCGGGCGCAGTGAAGCGGGTGGTTCGCAACCATCGCCGGGCCGTGTACAACGCACCCATCGCCGAGTACGAGAGCCTGTCCGTTCCGACCGTCTCGATCGACGCCTCCCTGGCGCCACCGGAGATGCTCGCCGCCGCCCGGTCCG
>JALZMD010000288.1 GCA_030858375.1 Chloroflexota bacterium | reverse complement strand
TTTGAGAACGGCGACCAGGATTTGCGTATCGCCGATGGCCTGAACCCGATCCTCTACGGCCCGCTCGCGTCCGGCACCTACACGCTTTACAGCGATGTGCCACTGGAGGCGGCAGACGAATACGTGTTCTGCACGTCCGATGGCGGCAATCGCTACGAGAAAGAGCTCACCGAGCGCGGCGTGACCACGTTCGAAGGGCTCGAGTCGGAACAGATCGCCTGCGAGTGGTACATCGTCCCTACCAGCCAGCGTGGCGATGAATCGGGTGGTTCACTCGAAATCCACCTCGCGGTCTGCCCAGTTGGGTATACCGGCGAGTCGATCTTCGACGACTGCCACGGCGAAGGCCTGGCCGATTACGAGTTCGCGCTCGAAGGGCCGGGTGGTACGCAGACGGCTACGACCGGGATCCCGCAAACGCCGGGTCCGGGTGTGGTGACCTTCACTGAACTCGTCCCTGGCGACTACACCTTCAACGGAGGCCCCCCGGGCGACTTCGGCGAAGTCGAACTGTACTGCAGCACCCAGCCGGACAACGGCACACCGGACTATGCGCTCGACGGTGCCCTCGCGACGCTGACCCTGGCCGCGAACCAGGATGTCCTCTGCGACTGGTACTTCATCCCGGAAGACGGTTCCGGCCAAACCCCAACCCCAACTCCGACCGCCACCCCGGAACCGGAGCGCGCCGAAATCCTCGTCACGCTCTACGCCTGCCCACCGGCGGCGTCCCAGTCCGGTACGTATGGGGGAGCCCCGCTCGAGACCTTCGAGAATGAGTGCAGCGAAAAGGTCGATGATGTCACCTTCCGGCTGGGTGATTCCACCTCCGCGCCGATCAATGCGAAAACCGGTGTTTCCGGTGATGGTGCGGTGCGCTTCTTCGACCTGCTGCCGGGCGACCTGACCATGAACCCATCCTTGCCGTCTGACCTCACCAGCGCCGCCGTCTTCTGCACGATAAATGACGGAAGCGTCTACCAGAAGGCACTCTCGAACGGCGGCACGACGTTCGTGAACGTCAACGGCGAGTCGATCGCGTGCAGCTGGTTCGCGGTCGAGGACCGCGAGGAGCCGGCTCCCGGCCCAACCGGATCGATCACGATTCGCGAATACCTGTGTGAAGACGACCGCTCCGAGATCACCGACTGGGATGCCGAGTGCGCCCCGGGTTCGACCGGCACGTCGTACACGATCGCCAATACGACTGGCGGTAGCCCGATCGATGGCACTCCGGGCGACGATGGCGTCTACGTCTTCGCCGGCTTGGCGAACGGGTTCTACACCCTGGAACAGGGCACCGGGAACTGGTGCCGCGCGGTTGCCGATCGCGTCGATAGCGAGAGCCGGGTGATCGTCGAGGGCGGCGGCAACACCGACGTCGTGCTCTACCAGTGCAACGCCGTCGAGGGCTTGCCCGATACAGGGACGGGCCCAGGCGGCACGATTGCCTCCGACGGCAGCCCGCTGACTGGAAGCCGCTTGCTTGCGGTTGCCCTGGCGCTGATCGCGTTGCCGCTCGGCTGGTCCGGCTGGTTGCAGATGCGCAAGCGCCAGGTGGTATCGCCTGGACAACCGGCTGAACCGAAGGGCGAAGCCCGGATTGGCGCCAACGGCCGTGTGCAAATGCGGTTTCGGTAGCGAAAAGTGAACTGAAAGGGGAGTGGGTGACGTAGTATCTTGTAAGGACGTCACCTGCCTATCCAGAACGGCTCGAGATCCATGAGCCAGCATCCATGCGATGACCAGGTGAATTCACGGGACACTCCTTCGATCCGCTTTCAGGTATTGCCGTCAACTGGGCAATCCATTCCCACTTTTGACCGAGTAAAGGCTTGAGGACAACCATGGCGCAGATAACGCGAAGACGATTGCTTTCCACGATGGCCGGACTGGGCGCCGGCCTGGTCGTTGCCGGACGAACTGGCGCGAACAGCGGAGGCCAGTTGCCACAGTGGGGCCAGACATCGGGCACGACCGATCTCCAGGCAGGGCCACTTGGGCTGAACCCCGCGCTCGATCCCGGCCAGATACCCGTGGTAGTGCGGATTCCGGACGCCGGGGTCGA
>JALZMD010000276.1 GCA_030858375.1 Chloroflexota bacterium | reverse complement strand
CAACCCCGGGCACCGGCTGGATTTCGTCCTTCTGCTCGATCATGGTGTTGTCGAACTGGTGCACGATCAGGGTCTTGGGCGGCACGTTGTATTCGGCGGCGAGTTCGACCAGCCAGTTCTGGGCCTCAGTGACCTCCTCGGCCGTGACCTGGCCGATGTACTCTCCGATCACTTCACCCTCACGCAGGTGGAACTCGGGATCGATCGCGAGGTGGACATGTGGCTGGGCGATCCATTCCTCGAGTCCGGAGTAGTCGTCGAACGGTTCCTTGAACCCCATCTGCACGTCGAAGAAGAGCAGGATGTCGTTGTCGGCCGTGAACTGGGTATACGTATCCAGCAACTCGCGGCTGGCATCGGCGATGTGGAGGCCATCCGGGCCGGGATCGCCCTGTGCCACCGAAGCGATCATCTCGAACCCCACCTTGACCGGCCGGCTGGGATCGGCCGCCCGGTAGTTTTCGGCCTCCTGCTCCAGCAACTCGAGCACCTGGGCTGGCTCGTACTCGCCGAGGATCCCCATGTTTTCGTTGCCAGGGAACCCGTAGTAGAGCAACACGCGGTTCTCCGGGAACAGCGATCCGGCCGCTGCATCATCCTGGGCCACGGCTGGCCCTCCGCGCAGCCCGAACGGGGTCAGCGCCGTCGCGGCGCCCATGGCACCAAGGGTCAGGGCCCGGCGGCGGGTCAGGCCAGGGTTCGGGCTGCGTCGCAAAGCAGCCGGTTTCGGCGAATGGGCCATGAAATCGATGTCCTCTCTCAAACTGCAAACAGATCTGTGCCACGAGTGACGATACCGGGCACGAAGCCCTATGCTCCCTGTGCGCCCCAGCGCATGGGAGCCGGATTCGGTCTCATTGAAGTGTACGTCGTGCCCCTCACTCCAGACGTGTTGTCCGTACCCAATGGAAGAGTGGCGACTGATCATGATGGTGCCAGGCAGATACCCGGCCGCGACGATGCGCCTGCCCCCGAACGCTCGTGTGACCGTTGGGAACATCTGATAACCCTGCCGTTGATGATGGTACGATCAGGAAACGTCGTGGGGGCAGACCGTTCCAGGCTTTCCAGCAGGGTTGGCCAGCAGGCGAGCGATCCCCGCGTTACCTTGAATCCACTCGACCTGACCTACCGCAGGGATCGCCCGGTATTCCCCGAATGCCGTAGCAACCATCTCAACCTTCACGTCCGCGCAAGGTGGCTCGCCAGATTCTGGAACCGCTGCCTTGCCGAAAAACTCATTCCGGGGGTTACCGGCAATCCCCATTGGCCGTTCAACATTGGCGCAGGGAGAATTTCCAGCTCGTGACTACCCCGCAGGAACCAACGCCATCCCGCATCGTGCCGTTCCGGCAGCGACCTGGCCGCCCGGCCCGAAATCAATCCAGGGATGTCACTGCCGGCTTGTCAGCGACCGTGTCGGGTGACGAGGCAGCATTGGTGGACCAACTGCTGAGCATCAGCACCATTGCCGACCCACTGCCCGGTGAGCAGGATCAGGTGCATCACCTGCGTGCCGTCCAGCTCGGCACGTCCAGCGGCGCATTCTACCCCCACACATTGACAGAAGATGTTCCCCTTGTCGCCAGCCAGCTCGGCCTTACCGCGATTGAGATCATGCTGCAAACGCAGGGTGAATACGACTCGGGCTTCGTGCGGCGGGTCGCCGCCAATGCAACGGCAGCAGGGGTGTCCATACACGCCGTACATTCCCTGACACGAGTTCATCCGTTTCTTGATCCATACCCGCGCCGGGTCGACGAGGCCTGGACGCTCTTCCACGCGGCGATCGAGGCCTGCGTGGTCCTGGATGCCCGGGTTCTCGTCTGGCATGGCCCGCATCGCAACCAGGTCGCCACCGATGAGGGGTGGGAACGGTTCATCGAACTCACCCACGATCTCGCCGTGGCCTGTGGCGAAGCCGGCATCACGCTCGGCATCGAGAATGTTTCCTATGGGGCGCTGGCACTGGTTCGCCATGTGGTGAACTTTGCGACCCGTCTCGCCGAGATCGGTGATCAACACCAGGTCGGGTTCGTGTTCGATCCGTTCCAGGCGGCTGAGGCGGGCGCCAACCCGTTCATGATGCTGGCGGCCATGGGCAACCGGATCGTCAATGTGCACGTCAGCGACTACCGTGCGCAGGATCCCGCCGCCCGCCACCTGCTGCCCGGCGATGGCGAGCTCCCGTGGTCGGCCCTGATCCGGGCGATCGCCGGCAGTGGGTACGCGGGGCCGATCATGATCGAGGGTCCGCTCGGAACCGGCGCGACTGGTATCGAGCGCGTGCGTGAGACCATGGATCCACTGATCCGGTCGGTCTTCTCGTTCCAACCCGATGCGAACCGCACCGATGACCCGCGTGACACACCATCGGCCTCGGCAATGCCGCCAGCCGGTGTGTTGAAGGGCATCGCGCTCTTCAACCAGCGAAAATTCTACGAGCAGCACGAGGAAATCGAAGCGGAGTGGCACGCCGAACGTGGCCCGATCCGCGCGCTCTATCAGGGGCTGCTGCAGATTGGTGTCGGATTCCACCATGCCCTTGCTGGAAACGTTCCGGGCGCGATCGCACTTCTCACCGACGGCATCGCCAAAACCGCGGAGTTCCGGCCACAGGCCCTTGGCATCGATACGGAGAAACTGGTGGCGGAAAGCCGGGCCTGCCTCGACCAGTTGCGGCAGGGTGGTCCCGACGGAACCGTCCGCTTCGATCCATCCTCCATTCCCGCAATTACCTTCGTGACGGGGTGAGGTGGATCGTCACGGTACCTCACTCGACTCGGCATTTGAGGTAACGAATCCCACAACAGACCATTAAGGAAAACGCGGGCCGGGTCATAAAACCCGGCCCGCGTTCTCTTCAGGGTTCCCTCATGCACTCATGATGAGTGGCTGGGCTGGTTATCCCTTGTGCGCTTTCGAACGCTGGACGGCCAGGGCCGATCCCGCAAGCAGGAGCGATGCTCCGGCAAGCAGCAGCAACATCCCGGTGTTGACAGGGCCGTTGCCACCGCCATACGACCCCGTATCCGGGAGAACATTCACCGACATCGTTGTCGCCGTCGGCGTGACTGGCGTCTCGGTCGGCGTGACACCTGGCGCGAGCGTCTCGGTGGCGGTCGCCGTCTCGGTGGCGGTCGCCGTCTCGGTGGCGGTCGCCGTCTCGGTGGCGGTCGCCGTC
>JALZMD010000268.1 GCA_030858375.1 Chloroflexota bacterium | reverse complement strand
AGGATCGGGGCCCCGAATCCGAGGATGCAGAGGGCAAGGACCAATACCGACCCAAAAACAGCCAGCTTGTTGCGGGCGAACCGGCGGAGCGCGAAGTAGGACGCTGATCGCGTCCGCACCGCCTCTTCGCCCCGGGCCAGGTCGCGCCGGCGCTCGTCGCGTGTGCTCAATGAAACCGGCAGTGCCACCGCGGTTCTCCTTTACTCAGCTAAAGACTGGTGCGTCCGCCGAGGCGGATGCGAGGATCGAGCACGGTGTAGAGCAGGTCGGTAATGATGTAGGTCACGCCCCACAGGACAGCGATGAGGAGGACAAGGGCCAGAATCATCGGGTAGTCACGGCCCTGCGCGCTCGTCACGAAGAACCGGCCCAGTCCGGGAATGCGGAACGTGGCCTCGATGAAGATCGAGCCGGTCAGGATGTTCGGGATTTCCGGCAGAAGGATGGTGACGAATGGAATGAGTGCGTTGCGCGACACGTGCCAGAGCATGACACGCCGTTCGTGCAAGCCCTTCGCTCGCGCCGTCCGGACGTGATCCGAGCGCATGACTTCGAGAATGCTCGACCGGGTGTAACGGGCAACCAGGGCCATCGGGGCGAGTGAGTAGGCAATGACCGGCATGATGTAGTGCTGAGGCTTGCCCCAGCCTCCCGGATCCAGCCAGCCCAGGTAGACGCTGAAGAACAACAGCAGCCACATTGCGACCACGAAGTTGGGGACCACGATGCCCATCGTTGACATGAACGAGACGGTGTAATCGATCCAGCTGTTTTGCCGGAGGGCCGCAATGTACCCGAGCAGCGTGCCCAGTCCGTACGACAGGATGATAGTGGGAATGCCGATCTTGATCGTAATCGGCCAAGCGCGGGCAATCAGCCCGGTTACCGTCTCGGTCGGGCTTTGGAACGGCACTCCGAAATCGAACTGCAACGCGTTCCACATGTACTTCACGTACTGGATGTAGAGCGGTTGATCGAGGCCGTACTTTGCCATCTGGGCAGCCCGGGTCGCTTCCGGCAGCCTGCCCTTCTCATCCGGGGCAAACGGCCCACCAGGTACCGAGTGCATGAGCAGGAACGCGATGACCGACACCGCGAAGAGGACGAACAACAGGCCGGCAATTCGTCCTGCGATGTATCTGCCCACGGAGCTCACCTCGTTGTACGCGAAACCGCTGGCACCTCCATCCACTCTGGACGAATGCCAACGGGTCCCTGATCTTTCGATAACAGTAGTGCGATGGCCGGGCAATACCCTGATCGGATGCCCTGCCACCGAACGCTTGTCGCTGTGACCGGGATAGTAGCACGATGCGAAGAGTTGGCAACCGCGGGGATCAATCCGGCCACGGTGCATCACTTGCCATCTGCCGAAGGTTTGGTGGCCATGTACTGCGCCATCGACCGTCAGTTGGACCGGCTGCCCAGCCGATGTCTCCGATGTTGGGTCGACGGCGAGTCCGGGTATCATGAATGGCATGGACACGTTTGCCGCGAAAGTCAGGCCAGAACTCATTCACGGGCCTTATCGACTTCACTACCAGCCGTCATGTCGAGTGCCAGCGAGACATCCAGGCCGGCCCTGCTGGAGCCGGCGAAGCGGTATGCCAGTCCCCGACGTACCGGCTTCGGCGGGGCACTCGTCAAATGCTCAGGGTGACGGTCGTTTGACGGAGGCGGGCGTAGACAGGATATCAGGGAAGGCCGTTGATATTGAACGAAACCATGAATGCGGAACAACGGCCATTGGCGGGCAAGGTTGCCCTTGTCACGGGAGGCTCGCGGGGTGTCGGCGCCGTGGTGGCCAGGATGTTGGCTGAAGCGGGCGCGGCGGTTGCCATCAATTACCGTGACAAGGTCAAACGTGCCGAAGGGGTTGCTGCCCAGGTCGAGACAGCGGGGTCGATCGCGTTGATGGTGCAAGCCGATATCACCTCGGCAACCTCGGTCGACGACATGATCCTGGCTATCAAGGAGCAATTTGGATGCCTCGACCTGCTCATCCTGAACGCCAGTGGGGGGCTGGAAAAGGATGTAGCGGCGGATTACGCCTCGGTGCTCAACCGGGATGCTCAGATTCGACTCGTCCGCAAGGCGGTGCCGATCATGCCGGAAGGTGGGCGCGTCGTGTTTGTGACAAGCCACCTCGCGCATTTTCATGGCGAGCGGCCGGTTCTCCCTGAATACGAGCCGGTTGCTGCTAGCAAGAAGGCCGGCGAGACCGCACTCCGGGAGTTGATTCCCGACCTGTCGAATGCAGGTATCAGTTTCGTCGTCGTGAGCGGAGACCTGATCGACGGCACGATCACGCCGAAGCTTCTCGATCGGATGCGGCCCGGCATAATTGACGAGCGGCGGAGTCAGGTCGGGTGGCTACCCACCACCGACGATTTCGCCCGGGCAATCGTCGACGCCGCTCATTCAGGAGAGGTTGCGACCGGTGACACGATCTACGTTGGTAGTATCGATTGAATCTCTGCCGGTTCCGTGAGCCGCTGGCGCTGCCGGTCGCGAATGACTTCGACCGCGATTGGGCACTCGAAACAGCGACGCGGCGTGCATAGTGTCCGGTCGAGATGGATCAGTCCCTGGATCACACGTTCCCCGATCGCCCCGATCGAGGCGTCCCCAACGGCCTGCCCCAGTCCCCGCCGCGCCGGTCGCGACCATTCCGAACGAGGGAGCGCTGCCCACGCCCGCGACACCGCGTCTTCCAGTTCCGGATCGGCGAGATGATGGGCGTAGGCCATGGCCACGGGCAGTACGACCGAGGCGGCGATCGACGTTGCTCGCCCGGCGCCCACGCCTCCGCCATTGGCGTCACTGGTCAGGTCTCGCAGGCGGGCAGGAACATCGTTGCCATCACGAATGGACTTGAGGAGCGAGGTCGCCGGATGACCGGTCGTCGCGGCCAGGAGTCGGGCGAGTTGCATCAACCTTGTCGCGGGATGGTTGGCGGGCCGCGTTCGAGCCCGCGTCCAGGCGGTCGCGGCGAGTGTGATCGGATGTGCATCCCGCTGCCACAACCGCTCGATATGCGAAACGTCATCGGCGGCGAGTCCGGCGAAATGTGCGTCGGTTGGGGCCAGTGGCAGGAATCCCGCATGGCCCAGGAGCACGGCGGCCACGTCGAGCTCGCTTGGGCGTGCCGTGCCCGACCACAACCGATTCCAGCGTCGGGAGTCCGCGATGAGGTCGAACAACGCGCGCATCGGGTCCCGGTTCTGGCTGTAGCCAAACGCGTCGAACATGCCGCGCAACAATACGCGCGAAAGCGGATCGATCGTGAGCTCGCCCTCGAACCGGGCGACCCGCTCCGAGAATCGGCGGTCGCCCAGGCCGAGGATGGCCGCGCGCAACCGGGCCGGTTGTCGCCGGGCCACATCCTCCGCGCAGACCGAGTGCCCCAGCGTCGACCAGATTTCGGGCAACTCCTGGTCGATCGCGAAAAGGGCGGCATCAGGGATGTCGAGAACCATCGTCGGGATGGCCGCTCCATCCGCTCGGCGCGCCTCCGGTCCTTCGGTCCGGGACACGACGTGCAGGATGACCGAGTTGTAACGCGGGTCGAGATGGTGCCCATGACGAACCCAGTCACCTGAATTCAGGTGAATTTCGACATCGCCGGTTCGGAGACCTCCCTCGCCGAAATCGAGCTTGGCCCCAGCGAAATCGGGACCGAAACCATGCGACCAATTACCGCCAAAGACGATGTTCACCAACTGACCCTGCGTCGTGACGGCCGACCGCGTCAGACCGCCGTGCCAGGCAGCGCTCATCGCCAACTCGCGAAGGCGGGGTCTGGAACCATACTCGGGCGAAGATTCGGCAATGAGTGGCATCGGCATCACCTATAGCAATGCGTGGCGAACAAGCGTTCTACTGTAATTCCATCGTAATGGAGCAGGGGTCGGAGTACAAGCCTCCCTACTCAAATTCGCTGGGCCAAGCCAGCTCACCTGGAATTTTGAGCTTGTCCAGGCGGATCGATCCCGATCTTATCTGCGAGGTCAGCTTGCCCAGAACCTGCCCAATCTTGCCCCACGCGTTCCAAACAGTCACCAATGTCCCGGATGAAGGCCAAACCTTCATCTCACGCGGGTTGCCGCGGCACAGAGCGATGTCGTGCCAGTCTGGTGAAAGCAGGGATGCCCACGAACGATGGCGTCCTGTTGGACAGCCAGCGTTGCGGTGACCACTGTCATCTGGACGCTTATTCGCGAAGGTTCGGATGTCCGTTGAAGCCCGTTCCGGCTTGGTGAAACCCTCCGCAGCAATACCGATTTCGGTCAAATCGACCTTGGCCGGAAATGAAACAGACGGCTCGAGCACTGCTCCAGCCGTCTGTTTGGCATAGACGTGGCATGTGGATCAGTTCTCGAACGTGACCTTGACGGTTTCAGCGTCCGCATCGAGTTTGGCGCGGCGGCGGTCGTTGCGGTACTGGTCGATCGCGGCCTGCACGGTGCCGAGGGCAAGCGTTGCGCAACGCACGCGGCTCTTCACCACGTCGTCACCCATCTCTTCCTTCATGGTGTGGGTGCCCAGGTCCTTCACCTTGTCGAGCGTCATGCCCTGCACCATCTCGCTGATGATCGAGCCGCCGGCCTGGCTGATGGTACATCCCTCACCCTCGAAACTGACCGCGGAAACGCGATCTTCGTCATCGATCTTGAGGTACATCGTGATGAGATCGCCGCAACCGGGATTGCCACCGCCCAACTGGACATCGGCATCTTCCATACGGTGCCGATGCCTGGGATTCTGAAAATGATCGAGCAGGTATTCGATGTATTCCTGGCGGTCCAAAATAGTGCCTGGCCTTTGGTGTGGAGAAATAGTCGATATCCGGGGGTGGAGTCCGTGTATCATCCGGCGCCCCGTGGAACTTCGGACTGACAGGAGGTCGGCCCCCATCGGGAAGTGGATCGCTAAGTCGAAGCCGCGCTAAACCCCTTCGCTCTTTTCGATGGGAACGTTCACGAGGCTGCCGTATTCCGTCCAGGAGCCGTCGTAGTTGCGGACCTTGTCGTAGCCGAGGAGATAGCTCAGCACGAACCAGGTGTGGCTCGAGCGCTCGCCGATTCGGCAGTAGGCGATGGTCTCCTTTTCCGGGGTGATGCCCTCGGCCTCGTAAAGATTCTTCAACTCCTCAAACGGCTTGAACGTGCCGTCCGCCTGGGCGGCGGTGCCCCAGGGAATATTCCTGGCACCGGCAACGTGACCGGCCCGCTGAGCGCCTTCCTGGGGGTAGCCGATGGCATGCATTAGTTCCCCGGTGTACTCCGCTGGTGAGCGGACGTCGACCAGCGATGGCGAACCTGAGGCAACCTGTTTCAGCACGTCGTCGCGGTAGGCGCGGATCGAGGCATCGGGTTCCTTCGCCGTATAGGTGGCGGGCGCGTGGTTCGAAACGTCGCGGGTGTACTCCCGGCCCTCGGCTTCCCACTTGACCCGTCCGCCATCGAGGATCCTGGTGTCGTCGTGACCGTAGTACTTGAACAACCACAGGGCATACGTCGCGTACCAGTTGTTCTTGTCGCCGTAAAACACCACCGTCGTATCGTTGCCGATACCACGTTCTTCCAGCAGCGCTTCGAACTCGGCCTTGTTGACGAAATCGCGATTCACCTGGTTCTGGAGATCAGTGTGCCAGTCCAGCTTGACGGCGCCGGGGATATGGCCGATTTCATAAAGCATGATGTCTTCGTCGGACTCGACGACGCGGACCGCCGGATTGTCGAGGTTTGCGGCGAGCCACTCGGTCGATACGAGGACCTCGGGATGGGCGTAGGCTGCGAACTTCGCGTCGGTTGCTGCCACAGTGTCGGTAGACGTCATGAGACTTCTCCTGTCCGGTCGTAGTTAATGAAAGGTTCTGGCCTGGACCCGGTTCATAGGCATATGTGACGATTGGCCGAAACAGTGATCACTCTCGGGCGCCGCCATATGGATTCCAGGCTAAAGCAGTTGAAAGCCGGTCGATGTGTCCAGCGCTTCCCTTAGGGTAGTAGTATACCGCGCCCTATCCACTGTTGGGCTTTCAACGGAGGAAGGCTGCACAATGGGCGATGGCTCGTTCCCGCACCTCGTCGAACGCATCGGACTGTGTCATGTCGATCCGGATCAGGCGGTCGTTTTTCCGGAACCAGGTCTGCTGGTGACGAACCAGTCGATGCGTATCCAGCTTGATTCGTTCGATCGCGGGCTCGAGGTCGCCACCGGCCGCGATTGCGGGCATGAGTTGGCGATAGCCAATGCTGGAAAAGGATGGCAGACCGGGGTTGTGGCCCACTGCGAGCAGCGATCTCACCTCATCGGCCAACCCGAGCGCGATCATCTTATTAACGCGGGCGTCGATCCTCAGGTAGAGCGCTTCTCTTGGGATCCACAATTCGAACTCCAGGGATCTGAAGGGGACATCATCACGAGACGTCAACTCGGAGAACGGCACGCCGGTTGCTTCATGCACCTCCAGTGCGCGAATGATCCGGCGCAGGTTCGGCCCGGTCCGGGCGGCGCCCTCCGGATCGATTGCCGCCAGGCGTTCCAGGATCGGCCCGACACCAATCGACTCCGCCTCGCGTTCGAGTTCACGACGTCGCTCGTGATCCGGCGGCACCCGCGGAATCCGCCACCCCTCGACCAAGGCATTGACATATTGCGGTGTGCCACCGACCAGGACTGGAACGTGGCCCCGATCATGAATAGCCGTGATGCACCCGGTGGCAAGTTGCTGGAAGAGCGACGCGGACATCGGTTCGTCGGGGTCCATGATGTCGATCAAGTGATGCCGTACCCGCGTTCGTTGCTCGACGCTCGGCTTGGCCGTCCCGATGTCCATGCCCCGGTAGAAGGCACGCGAATCGGCATTGACGATTTCGATCGGCAAGGAGCCGGCCAGTTCGATCGCCAATCCGGTTTTCCCGGAAGCGGTCGGACCGACGATGACGATGAGCGGCGGCAGCCGGTCCACCGCTGAGTCCGATTGGTTCCCTGGTTCATTCACCTTTAGAATATTATCGGTCGGCATCGCGCCTATTCCACTGATGACCACTGACGTAAATCATTCTTCTTCCACCAGCGTCGCACCTGGCCGGACCTCCCTAGTACCCCAGGAGTTCAGCTTGCTCGTCCGAGTCCTCACCCAATCCCTCAAGATTATCAGCATTGTGGGTCTTGCCCTGCTCGTCGTGGTGGGGAGCGTGTCGTTTTTCGACTACTGGACCGATCGCGAGCGCCCCGAAGAAATCGGGCGACCCGTGACAATCACAGTCGTGGAGGACGATGACGGCAGCACGCTCGCCGACAAACTGTCCGATGCCGAGCTTATCAACTCGGGTTTCTACTTTGAAACGCGATTCCGCTTTTCGACTGACGACCTGCAACCCGGAACCTACACGTTGCGGCACGGGATGAGCGTGTCCGAAATCATCGACGCCGTCAGCGTTCCGGGTGAAGACGAACCCGATGCCACCATCACCGCGCCAGGCGAGGCGATCACGGTAACCTTTATCGAGGGTGAGCGGATTGAGCAGCATGCCCAGAAACTGGCTGAGGCGGGGTGGGAGGGTGATTCCCAGGCGTTCATCGACGCGGCGTACACCCCCGCCAACCCAGGTCAGTGGGATTTCCTGGCCGATCTGCCCGACGGCGGCAGCCTCGAAGGGTTCCTGTTCCCAGACACCTATGTTTTCGCGTCGAACGCGACACCCCAGGACGTAATCGACAGGATGCTGAGCAATTTCGATGCCCAGTTCGACGATTCCATGCGGCAGGCAGCGGGCGATCAGAAATTGTCTGTGTTCGAAGTCGTGACCATGGCCTCGATTGTCGAACGGGAGGCGCAGGCGGAGGAAGAGCGAGTGACGATTGCTGGGTTGTACCTGAATCGCTTCAACCAAGGTATGGCGCTTCAGGCTGATCCGACCGTTCAGTATGCCGTCGGCACCGCGGAAGATTGGTGGCCGCAATTGAACACCGAGCTTATCGAACAGGGCTTCGACAATCCCTACAACACGTACAACGAGGCTCTTGCTCCCGGACTGCCGCCGGGTCCAATCTCGAATCCGGGCCTTCGCGCTTTGCAAGCCGTGCTCCAGCCCGAGCAGCACGAGTACATCTTTATGGTTGCCAGGAACGACGATACTGGTACCCATGCCTTCGCCACGACGCTGGAGGAACATGAGGTGAATATCTGTACATTTGACCCCGATGCGGAATTGTGCACCGGAGGAGCAATGGGGAACGACCTGGCGTCAATGCCTGTCGACGAGCTTTCCGATCGCCGATGGACCATCGCCGCGTAGGGCAGCTGGGAGGAACATGCCGATGCTCGTATCCGGACTCATCGGCGATCCCGTCGATCATTCGCTCTCCGCATTCATGCACAACGCCGCGTTCGAGGCGCTCGGGATCGACGCCCGGTACGAGCTTTGGGCCACCAGGACCGAAGAGCTGCCCGCCAGACTGCACTCGTTGCGGACCCGAAACGTTCTGGGCGCCAATGTCACGGTTCCTCACAAGCGGGCCGTCATGCCACTGCTGGACGACGTGTCGGACGCAGCCCGGCGCATTGGCGCCGTCAATACGCTGATCCCGCGCGCTGACCTCCTGCTGGGGGAGAACACCGATGCCTATGGATTCGGACGTTCGTTGCTTGAACTGACCGAGGGCGCAATACCCGCCTCGGCGCTGGTCGTCGGCGCGGGTGGTGCCTCCCGTGCAGTGCTGGTCAGCCTGCAGGATGCGGGCGTCGCCGATATCCGCATCGTCAACCGGACGCCTGCTACCGCCCGGTCCCTGGCCGCGGCGTTGAATGGACCCGATCGCCCCTCGATCGTCGCCGCGCCCTGGTCGCAATTGACGGACCTGGCTCCGGCAACCCAACTCATCGTCAATGCGACATCGATCGGCTGGCATGACGATGACCTGCCGTTCGAGGCAGGCATTGTCAACCTGCTTCCGCCTGAGGCAGTGGTCATGGACCTGACGTACCGGCAGACATCCATGTTGCGTCTCGCTTCGGACCGGGCCCTCCGTTGCGTCGATGGGCTGCCCATGTTGATCTACCAGGGAGCTCGGGCGTTTAGGCTCTGGACAGGTCAAGACGCCCCAATCGATGCTATGAGCAATGCTGTCCGCGCGGCGTATGCTAGCCGGTCGTGATGGCGAACCCGGTGGGGGATCGTTGGCGGTGTGGCTCCCTGCTTGAATCATTGAGCTTTTGCACCAGCGGCCACGACCGAAAATCATCCCGGTCATGGCACTGCTCTCCATTGCCGTTCCTGATAGCGATGCCAAATCCGTACAACTGACCTGCACGCTGGCACAACGCACAATGGGGCGCTGGAAATGCCATTCCAGCGCCCCATTGTGTGTTGAGTATCCAGGCAGTAGCTACTCGGCGGCCGCCGGCTCCAGGAAATCGACGGCGACCCATCCACTGATGGTGTCGTCATCGACCAGCGTCACGGGATACCAGACGAACTCGTCAGCCTCTACCGAATCGCCGGTGACCTCGAATTCAGTCCCTGCCGCGAAGACATCGATCGGCTCGGCATTGACCGAGGAATTACTCCGTATCCGGACATTGTCGTCGGTCAGGGCCACGATATCGCCAGCCGCGAAGTCCTGGCTTGTCGTAGCTTCCGGAGTCCCGGCTTCGGGCGATGCCTCGGCGACCACCTCTGGTGTCAGTTCCGGTGCCACTTCAGGCTCAGTCTCCGCACCACCGACGAGTTCGATGAAGTCGGCCGCCAGCCAGCCCTGGACCGGACCCTCGCTGCCGGTCACCTCAACTTGCCACCAGGTGAAATCATCCGCGTCTTCCGGCCCGCCGATAACGGTGAGCTCGACGCCCTCGTCGAGTTGATCGACCGCCTCGGCGGAGATCGACGGTTCAGCGCGCAGGTTCACCGACCCAGTGTTGGTGACGACTGGCGCCCCAATCCCGATTTCGGTGAACGCGGGATCCTCTTCGACCGCCGTTTCTTCACCGGGAGCCATGAACGCGATCTCGGCCGGTGCCTCGACCAACGCCGTGGCCGGATCCGCCGTCAATCTCAGCACCGACAGGTCGACACTCTGGTCTGGTCGCGGCGCCGCGACCAGACCGTCGGGAAAGAAGGCCGCGTCCCCGGTTGCCAGCGTAAACTCCTGTTGAGGTGCCGCGTTGGGACGAAGACCCGGGGAGTCCGTTCGGCTCACCTGCACGTCACCGGCCTCAACCGCGAAGGCAAAGCTCCCTTCATCCAGGGAGTACAGTGCAGCCCCCGACGACCCGGGCAGAGCCGACCCCGCCGGCACGTCGACGGTTTCCAGGGAAATCGTGGCCGCGCCTTCCGGGAAGGATTGCACGATGCCGTCACCGAGGACGACGAACGAGACTCCCTCGAACGCTTCCGCGTCCGGATCGCCATTCGTGTATTGCGTGCTCGCAAGATCTTCGCTGACCGGATGGAATACGGCCGAAAGGATGACCACCGGTTCTTCCGACTGATTAACCAGGTTCATGCCGATACCTGGCGGGAAGACCACAAGGTCGCCGGTTCCAAGGGATTCACCGGCCAATTCGCCCGTGGTTGGCTCCCCGCCGTCTCGTACGATATCTGCGGCACCCGTCGAGGTAACGGTGAGCGTTCCCGATTCGACGAGGTCAAACTCCGGGCCGGGGTGAGTATGCATTGGGCTCGAAGCACCCGGTTCCAGGGTGATCCGCAACAACCGAACCGACACTGGCGATGCCGGGAAGGCGTCCAGTTCGTAAGCAAAAATGGACGCGATATCGGCTGCTGCCTGTTCGGCCACCGGCGAGGCGACGGGCGAAGCCTCGGGAGTGACGTTCTGCGCAGAGCCTGCCGGCGCCAACAGGATAGAAACTCCCAGGGCACAAGCGGCCAAGGAGGAAACCGCGCGCGAACGAAGGCGGCGATGTGCTCTAAAAACGGTTGCGACGCGTTGCATGGCACTCCTCATTCATTCCCCGGCCAAACACACCTGCAGCGTGCCCTTTGAGGTTAGTTCGTTACAAACGCTTGCGTGATGCCCGTGGCGTCAATCGTTTAACGCCCGGTCTAGGGCGCCGCCCGGTAGATGCCAGTCGAGCGTAAGCTCCCGCCCGGTCGAAGTTGCCGCCCACGTGCCCATCACCCAGTTTGGGTGTTCGGATGATCTTACCGCATTCCGGCAAGATCGCTCGGCCCTAGGCGGCCGCATCAACCTGTCCATGACCAGATCCTGCGCACTATCAAGCCGATGCCCGCTGAGCCAAGGATGGCCACCAGATTCAACGTATCGTTGCTCATCACAGGCAGGGCAGCGATACACGGCCTGGACCGTGGCGTCCAACACGCTATCGATAATCGAACAGGCGAACCCTGCCGCCGTCACCACACCCACCAGAACCCAGACGGAGGTCCCGGGAACGACCCAGCCGAAAACTGTCCCACTCGCCGTCGCGAGCGCGATCAGCAGGGCCCCGGCCAGCGATCCTGCCGTGCCGATCGCGCTGATCGCCCCGGACGTTCCCGGCGGTGCCACCCGCAACGACGTAATCAGCCGGGGCCGGGCGCCGCTGAAACGCCCGATTTCTGTGGCCCACGTGTCAGCCGCAGCGCCCGCCACGGCTGAGATCATGGCGATCAGCCAGGGACCGCGGTCATCAACCAGCACACTTGTCACGGCACACATGGCCGGGACACCGCCATTCGCCATGACCTGCACCGCGTCCCGCCGTTTCCCCCGGACTTGTTCGCTGCTGGCCAAACGATTGGAGGAGTACATCGAGAGCGCGCTGGAGGTTACGAAAAAAACGACTAGGAACAAGCCAGGCCACCACCCTCCTGTCGCCACGATTACGGCGCCGACAATGGTCGCCGCAATCGCGCCGCTCCTGGTCAGGGCCCGCAGGCGGTACGCAACGATCGCCACCGTGCAAGCCACCACGAAGCCGGATGCCCAGCGTGTTTCCGGCGAATCAAACCAATTGCCCAATGCGGCGCTACCTCTCCCGAGCCGATGGAACGCCCAACGGCTCCGATGTCCTTTCACGCACTATTCGCGCCACGCGAGTGTGGCGGGCACATGGCTGAGCGCGGTAGGATGATTGTCGCATCCGCACCCATACAGCCGGGGCATGCGACTCCCTAGCTCAACGGCAGAGCAACGGACTTTTAATCCGCAGGTTCCGGGTTCGAATCCCGGGGGAGTCACCACCGATCACAGACGACTGCCGGGGCAGGCATTATTTGACCGCTTGCTCAGAACCTTCCACCCGGATGCTGCGCGATGTCTTTCCACAATCTGCCACCACCCGCGATGAACGCTCCAGCCGTCCATTGCAGTCACTGTACTCCGGCCCGGGGAACCGCGATGACCGATTCCGGGACCGAGGTATCCCCCGGAGGCATCGTGCCCCGCGTGGAACATGTCCAAGCAATGATCCGGATCGCCGGCGGAACGTACCGGATGGGCAATCACGTGGGGGATGGGTACGAGGCCGATGGGGAAACCCCCGTCCACCCAGTTCAGGTGAATTCGTTCGAGATGTCGACGGGAACGGTGACGAACGCACTGTTCGGTGAGTTCGTTGCCGCCACCGGATACCGCACCGAAGCCGAGCGGTACGGCTGGTCGTTCGTGTTCGGCGGGTTCATTCCGGAACGATTTCCGCCGACGCGAGGAGTGGTGGACGCCCCCTGGTGGCGGCAAGTCTTCGGCGCGACCTGGGCGCA
>JALZMD010000252.1 GCA_030858375.1 Chloroflexota bacterium | reverse complement strand
CCCGATGCGCGGATCGATTCGCTCCTCGAGCTCGTGAACCTCTCCGAACGCGCCCGCCACAAATACAAGACGTACTCACTCGGCATGAAGCAGCGGCTCGGCATCGCCTCGACCCTGCTCACCGATCCGGCCCTGGTTATCCTCGATGAGCCGACCAATGGACTTGATCCGGCTGGCCAGCGCGAGATCCGGGCGATTATCCCCCGGCTCGCCGACCAGGGGCACGCCGTGCTGCTTGCCAGCCACATGCTGCACGAAGTCGAACAGGTGAGCGACCGGGTGCTGATCGTTCGGCGCGGCAAGCTCATTACCGAAGGTAGCGTCGACGATCTATTGCGGCGCGGCGGCTACATCGAAATCGCGGTACCGGGGCACGACCCCGAGCTCGCGCAGAAGGCGATTCGCCCGATCCAGCACGTGGAACAGGTCACGATCGAGAATGGCAAGCTCTACGTGGTTGCACCCGAGGACATTGGCTCGGTGCTGAATCGCGCTCTTGTCGAGCAGGGTATCTACGCCAGTTCGATCATGCCCAAGCACAGCACCCTGGAAGATCTTTTCCTTGAACTGACCGATGAGGAAGAAGTTCCGGCCTGATCCACAACGGTCCCATTCGTTGTCTCACAGGTATTCATCACGCTGGAGAACACGTTTCAATGATGCATTTGCTTCGCAGTGAACTGTTTCGACTTCGCAAACGGCCCCAGGCCTGGATCCTGGCCCTGATCATGGTGCTCGCGGTGGGGGCCTTCTACGTGGCACTCGCGATCGCGGCGTCGGTCATTTCCGATCCGGCGAGTACGGAAGAGAGCCTCAAGCTACCGAACATCTTCGAGAACGGCATGCAGATCGCGACCCTGCTCGGATTCATCCTGTCCATTGTTCTCGCCTCGGGGTTGGTCGGCAATGAATACGGCTGGAACACGATTCGTCCGCTTCTGGCCCGGGCACGCAGCCGCAGTGCTTTGCTGAGCGCCAAATGGATTACCGTCTTGCTGTACTCAGTAGGTCTGTACCTTCTTGGGCTCCTGGCCACGATTGCCTTTTCCGCCGGGTCGTCGGCCATCATCGGTGAATTCGAATCCGTCGATGCCGGGATGCTTGGTGAGTGGGCCGTGGCGTTCGGGCGGGTTCTCATCTCACAATTGCCCTACGCAGCGCTGGCGTTCATGATGGCGCTCATCACGCGCTCGAACGCCGTTGGCATCGCGGTGGGCATCGGACTCGGGTTCCTGGAGCCAGCGATCTTCGGGTTGCTTGGCCTGGTGACCAATGCCTTCGATGAGGTCCGCAAGTTCGGGCTGGAGTATCCATCCAATCAATTGGTCGCAATGAATGCCAATACCGGATTCGGAGGATATGGAGAAATAACCACTGCTGAGGCATGGCAGGCGGTGGCGACGCTTGCGGTTTGGGTCGCGATCATGGTTGGCGCGACCTACTACTTCTTCAACAAGCGCGACGTCACCTCCGGGTAGATTCTGTTCCCGTCCGCAATGACGCCATACCTCACTGTGACGGCCTCGGGCAACCGGGGCCGTCCGTACGTCTTGCGGCTTCCGGCCAGGCTCGTACAATCGGCTGATGTGTCTCTTGGCCTGCTTATGGATTCGGAGCAACGTGTGTCGCAATCTTCCAGTTCGCTCGTCGGAATGGCGGTCGATGACCTCGATAGCCCCTCGTTGATCGTGGATCTCAACGCCCTCGATCGCAACATTGCGGTACTGTCGGGAATGCTGAAGGAGCGGAACGTCGCCTGGAGGCCCCACGCCAAGGCCCACAAGTCGCCGGCGGTGGCCCATCGCCTGCTGGCGGCCGGCGCGATCGGGATCACGTGCGCCAAGCTGGGTGAGGCCGAGGTCTACGCGGCGGCCGGCATCCGGGACATCCTGATCGCCAACCAGGTGGTGGGCCCGATCAAGACACGTCGTCTGGCCAACCTTGCCTCCGAGATCGATGTGATGGTGGCGATCGACAGCCTCGAAGGTGCCCGGCAACTCGATGCCGCGGCGGCCGACGCGGGATCCCGGCCGCGAGTGGTGATCGAGCTCGATAGTGGCATGGGGCGGGCAGGGATTGCCCCAGGTGAGCCTGCGGTCGACCTCGCCCGCCAGGTCGTCGAACTCGGCCACCTGCGATTCTCGGGCATCATGGCCTGGGAAGGCCACGTGCTTTCGATCGCTGACGCCGGGCAACGGGCCGATGCGATCCGGGCGGCAATCCAGGATGTGCTCGATACCGCGGAAGCGATCCGCGAGGCGGGGATTCCGGTCGGCATCGTGTCGGTGGGGGGCACGGGGACCTTGACGACGGCGATGGAGATCGACGGCATCACCGAACTTCAGGCGGGAGGCGGGATCTTCGGCGATGCCTTCTACCGGGGGCTCGACGTGCCGGTCGAGCCGGCGCTTTCGATCAAGGTCACGGTGACCAGTCGCCCTTCGCCTACGCGGGTCATCATCGATGCTGGCCGCAAGACGGTCGACCCCTCGAATGTCCCACCGATCGTGCTTGGGCTCGACGACGTGGCGTCGATCGGTTTGTCGGCCGAGCACGGGAACATCACGCTTGGCCGGCCCTCAGACGTACCCCGTGTTGGGGACGAGCTCACCCTGCTGATCGGCTACAGCGACCAGGCGGTCCATCTGCACGAGCAGATCCATGCCGTGCGTGATGGCCGGATCGTCGCGGTCTGGCCGACGTTGGCCCGCGGCAGGTTGACGTAACGAACTTGGTCGACCCGCGGCGAAGCCGGTTGGATGTCATCCCGCCGGGAGGCGCAGCCGACCAGAGGGGTCTCTTGAGGAGGTCCGCAGACTGACGAAACATCGCTACGTTGGGAGCGCGTTCGCTGCGGCGAAGAGATATCGCTGCGCTGCCTTTAGTCGCTAACGCTTCCGACGGAATGACGTCCTACTTGCTGCGCCGACCCCGTTCCTCGACTACCACAAACTTGATCCCTGCAGGCGGCGGGCGAGCAGGTTGACCGTGTAGAGCAGCACCAGGCCGATCACCGACTTGAACAGGCCGATCGCGGCCGCGTAGGCGAATTGCGGGATGTCCGATCCGAGCCCGATCCAGTAGACGTAGGAGTCGATGACTTCCGAGGTGCTGCGGTTCAGCGAGTTCTGCATCAGGATCACCTTCTCGAATCCGGTGCTCAGCAGCGAACCCATGTTCAGGATGAGCAGGATGATCGCGACCGGCATGATGCCTGGCAGGTCGATGTCGCGCATCCGCTGCAGCTTGTTCGCCCCGTCGAGGATGGCGGCTTCGTGCAGGGTGGGATCGATTCCCGCCAGGGCCGCGAGGTAGATGATGCAGTTGAACCCGACTGTCTGCCAAATTCCAGACCAGACATAAATTGACTTCCAGTACCCCGGTTCGCTCATGAACAGGATGGGGTCGATCCCGAATTGGCCCAGCAGCTGGTTGATCATGCCGCCCGAGGCGAGGAGCTGGAACAGGATCCCGACCATGACCACAACCGAGATGAAGTAAGGTGCGTAACTCACCAACTGTACGGTCTTCTTGAACCACACGCGGCCGATATAGTTCAGGGCCAGGGCGAGGATGATGGGCAGCGGAAACCCGGCGACCAGCGAGTACACATTTAGTACGATCGTGTTGCGCATGATCGGCCAGAAGTTGTACGAGTTGAAGAAGCGCGTGAAGTGCTCCAGCCCGATCCATTCGGCGCTGGAGATCCCGGCGAATCCGCCCGACGGCACGTAGTTCCGGAACGCGATCTGGGCACCCCACATCGGGATGTAGGCAAACACCGCCAGCCATAGCAACGGCAAGAAGAGCATCGCGTACAGCTGCCAGCTGCGCCGCAAATTGATCCGCATCGCTTCCACGCGGCCCACCTTCCTGGCCGAAATACTGCGTGGCACGGGTGGTTGAACGGTCGCGGTTGGTTGGATATCCAGTCGATCCATGTCTTCAGGCTCCTTGGCCGGCTCACGTAAAGGGACGAAGTGGAAAGGCGCCTAGCCTTTCAGCGAGCCGATCAACACGCCGCGGACGAAGTGCTTCTGCACGAATGGATAGATGATGAGGACCGGGGCGCTCGCCACCACGATGAGCGAGTACTTGAGCAGGTCCTGGAGGTTCTGGCGCTGCATCAACTGATCGACATCGGTGATCTGTGAGAGGTCGACCTGATTCTGGACGAGGATCTCGCGCAGGATCAACTGGA
>JALZMD010000179.1 GCA_030858375.1 Chloroflexota bacterium | reverse complement strand
GGATCGCGCCGTAGAGCCCGTGCTGCCAGTACTTGTTGGCGGTTTCGTAGGCGGGGTGACTGGGCAGGCCCGGGTAATTGACCCACGAAACCTTCGGGTGCTCGTTCAGGAACCGCGCCACTTGCAGAGCATTCTGGCTGTGGCGCTCCATCCGCAACGGCAGAGTTTCGACGCCCTGGATGATCAGGAATGAGTTGAACGGGCTGATCGCCGCCCCGATGTCGCGCAACCCCTGGACCCGCAGCTTGATAATGTAGGCGATGTTGCCCAGCGCCTGGGAGAAGCTGAGCCCGTGGTAGCTCGGGTCGGGATCGACGAACTCTTCCTTGAACCGGGGGTTGTTGGCCCAGTCGAAGTTTCCGCCGTCGACCACAATGCCGCCGATCGAGGTGCCGTGGCCGCCGATGAACTTGGTCAGCGAGTGGATCACGATGTCGGCCCCGTGCTTGATCGGGGTGAGCAGGTAGGGCGAGGGAATCGTGTTGTCGATAATCAACGGCACGCCCGCTTCGTGGGCGACATCGGCTACGGCCTGGATATCGAGCGTAAGCAGGTCCGGGTTGCCGACCGATTCCGAGTAGACCGCTTTGGTCTTGTCGGTAATCGCCGCTTTAATCGAATCTGGGTTCTGGTCTACGAACTTGACCGTGATTCCCAGCTTCGGCAACGTGTAGTGGAAGAGGTTGTAGGTGCCGCCGTAGAGGCTGGTGGTCGAGACAATCTCGTCCCCGGCCCGCGCCAGGTTGAGGATCGCCAGCGTTTCCGCCGATTGCCCGGACGCGAAGGCGAGGCCGGCAACCCCGCCTTCGAGTTGGGCGATCCGCTGCTCCAGCACATCGGTCGTCGGGTTCATGATCCGGGTGTAGATGTTGCCGAATTCCTTCAGCCCAAAGAGGTTGGCGGCGTGTTCGGTGCTGTTGAACTGATACGAAGTGGTCTGATAGATCGGGACCGCCCGCGAGCCGGTGGTGGGATCGGCGGTCTGGCCGGCGTGGAGGGCGAGCGTTTCGAATCCGAGTGTCTTCTGTGGTTCTGCCACGTGATGATGTCCTTTCGATGAACGGATGACCTGCGTGCGATTGTCCCGGTCTGAAACTCACGGCCCGGTTCTGTGGATCACGGTGGGCTGCCGCGATCGGTACACCTCTGGTCCCCGGGCGGCGCGCCCTCGATGCGCGAGATGAACGATTCGATCAGCGGGTTGAGTTGGTCCCAATCCTTGAGGAAGGCATCATGCCCGTTGGGCGAGTCGATTTCGGCGTATGTGACGTCGCGCTCGAGGTAGGCGAGGTGGTCACGCAGCGCCCGGATCTCCTCGGGGGCGAAGAGCCAGTCGCTGGAGATGCTGGCCAGCAGCAGGGGTGAATTGATCTTGCCAAGCCAGCGGTCGGCCCCACCGTCACGCGCGACGTCGTACATATCCATCGCCCGTGTCAGGTAGAGGTACGAGTTTGGGTCAAATCGTCGCACCAGTGCTTCGCCGTGGTAGTGGAGATATCCCTCAACATCGAACGTGGGCCCGAACGCGGGATAGAGCACTGGCCGGCTGGCGGTCGATCTCCCGAAACGGCTGCCCAGGCTCTCCCGGCTGTGGTAGGTGGTCATCGCCGCCATCCGCGCAATCGCCAGGCCGCTGGTGGGAAAGGTCCGGGCTTCATGGTATTCGCCATTCTGCCAGGCCGGATCGGCCATGATTGCCCGGCGGCCGATTTCGCTGTGGGTCGCAATACCCAACGCGGACAGCGAGCTACCGGCCGCGATCGCCAGCGAGCCCCGCACGAGGTCGCCGTGCCGGGTCGCCCACTCCAGGGCCTGGAAGCCGCCGATCGACCCACCGACCGCGATCAGCTTCGTGACGCCGAGCCGTTCGACGAGCCGGCGCTGGGTAGCGACGATGTCCCCAATCGTGACCAGCGGAAATGTCATCGCCCACGGCCGGCCGGTTTTCGGGTTGATCGAGGCGGGGCCAGTGCTGCCGGAACAGCCGCCGAGCACGTTTACGGAGATCACGAAACAGTCGTCTGTGTCGATCGGGCGGCCGGTGCCGACCACCGGTTCCCACCAGCCGCCGGGACCGCAGGCGAGGCTGTCGCCGGTGAGCGCGTGGAGCACGATCACGGCGTTGGTGCCCGCGGCGTTGAGGGTGCCCCA
>JALZMD010000165.1 GCA_030858375.1 Chloroflexota bacterium | reverse complement strand
GAGCGCGCAAAATGCGTCGATCGATGCCTGGGCCGAGGTCGCTACGGCGAACCCCGGTGTGGGTTGTGCGGTTGACGTGAGCGTTGAAGTACGAAGCGGCGGGGCCGGGCTGGCTGGCGCCGATATCAGCCTGGTGGTGTCCGACGATGCCAGTGGCGCCACGGTGAGCAGCGATGCCACCACCGCCGACGGCTCCGGCATCGCCTGGCTGACAATCGACACCAGTGGCACATCGGCCGGCGACAAGACGTGGATGAATATCCTTGTCAATGGCGTGTACGTCGGCGGCCAGACGATCTGGATCACGGATGGAGGCAGCTGCTCCGGAGCGCCTTCCCTGCTCGATCTTAGCGGCGACGTGCCGGTGGTATCGGGAGGCAGCGCACCGGCGGACGCCGAAGCGGCGTCGAGCGGCGATGGGTCGGTGATGATTCCCGGCGTGTCAGCGTACAAGCAGCAGCGCGGCTTGAGTTGCGAATACGCATCCCTGTCAATTGCCACCGGCATGCTCGGTAACTGGATCTCCGAGTACGATTTCGACCCGATCATCCCCCTCAACGACAATCCGCACTCGGGCTATCGTGGCGATATCACCGGGATCTGGGGCAACACCACGGATTACGGAATCTACAACGAACCACTGGTTCCCGCCCTCGGCCAGTTTGGATTCTCGGCCAATGCGTTCTATGGAGGCCGGGCCGATCTCACGGCACAACTGGATATGGGGCGCCCCACCCTGGTCTGGATCGGCGTGCGCGGCGACGAGTACTCGTTCTACGAGTACACCGCGGATGGCGCCCGCTACCAGCTCACCCAATACATGCATGTCGTCGTGGTTTATGGGTACGACGAAGGCGGTGTCCACATCTCGGATCCAGGCAATGGTTCCCTCAGCTACATGGACTGGGGCACCTTCGAATGGATGTGGGGCGTGATGGACGGCATGGCACTCGCCGTTCACTGGTAGCTACTACTCCGGGCATGAAGAACATCAACGGGCGCTTCCAAGAGAGGCGCCCGTTTTGCGATCCAGATATCTCGCGTATGCTTCCCGAAATCAGTCTATGGGAGGATCCTCACGCATGCCGCCTCGTCGCCGCAATCGTCGCGTTGGTCTCGTCTTCAGTCATCGCTACCTTACCCACAACGCTGGAAACTTCCTGATCGGCTACCGCGATCCTTATCCGTATGCCGACCCTGTAACGCACGTCGGCAGCCCGGCGATCGCCGGGCGCACGAAACACATGCTGGATTTCTTCAACCTGAGTGGCGCGATGCTCAATATCGAGCCCGAGATGATCGGCGACGGCACGCTCCGGCTCTATCACACGCCGGAGTACCTGCGGCACGTTCGCGAACTCAACGCCAGCGGCGGCGACACCGGCACCGGGGCGCCGATGGGCCAGCGCGGCGAGCCCATCGCCCGGCTCTCGGCGGGTGGGGTTGTCGCGGCGGTCGATGCCGTGATGCGCGGCACGGTGCATCATGCCTACGCGCTGGTTCGGCCCCCTGGCCACCACGCGATGTCGGACCGGGGGATGGGATTCTGCATTTACGGCAACGTTGCGATCGCGGCGCGGCACGCACAGCAACGGCACGGCGCAGCGCGGGTCGCGATCCTCGATTGGGACGTCCATCACGGCAACGGCACGCAGGATGCCTTTTACGCCGATCCTTCCGTGCTCTTCATCTCCATGCATCAGGACAACCTTTTCCCGGTCGGCTGGGGCTCGCTCGATCAGTTCGGTGAGGAGCAAGGCGAAGGCACGACGATCAATATTCCGCTGCCCGCCGGCTCAGGGAACGCAACCTACCTGGCGGCGATGGAGCAACTGGTCATACCCGCAATCCGCGAATTTGCCCCCGACCTGATCATGGTCAGCGCGGGCCAGGACGCCAGCGTGATGGACCCATTGGGCCGCATGTCGCTGACGACCGCCGCCTATCGGTCGATGACGCGGCAGATCCGCGACCTGGCCGACGAGATCTGCGAAGGTCGCCTCGTCATCGCGCAGGAGGGTGGGTATAGCGAGATCTACGCCCCATACTGTGGGGCCGCGATCGGCGAAGGTCTCTGCGAGGGCATCGACGGCATCGATCCGGTCGAAGAACCCTACGGATCGCGGGCGGAATCGATGCCGACCACCCGGCATGTCGGCCTTGATGCTCAGAAAGCGATCGCCGATGCCCGGGCGGCGCACTCCCGCTTCTGGAAACTCTAGCCTCCCAGCGCGAACTCGATTCCGACGGATTCGGCGGCGGCGGCCAATTCGTCGAGCACCTGCGGGCGAATCGGGATCCCAAGTTCACGATTCCGGATCTCGGCCTCCGCCTCCGGATCGCCGGGAATCAGGACCTCCTTTGAACCCGAATTGGGATTCGGCGGGCAGGCTCGGAGCTCGGCGATCATCTCGTCCATGTCAGCGAGGAAATCCGCCATGTCGCGGAACGCATCGATCCGCCAGGCCATGAACATGTGCCCGATACCTGGTTGGGCGCCAGTCGAGGTTGATTGGGCGATCCTGTTTCCCCACAAGTTGCCGGCGAGCGGCCCGCAAAGCGTTTCCACCATCAGTGATAACCCGTAGCCCTTGTGACTCCCCTGCTCCAGCGTGCCGCCAAGCGTGGTCAATCCCTTGACCTTGTGGGGATCAGTCGTATCGAGTCCATCGGCATCGATTGCCCAGCCCGTCGGGATTGGGATCCCGGCGCGCCGGGCGATCTCGATCTTGCCGAAGGCGACCGTGCTCGTGGACATATCGACCACGAGTGGCCGGCCGGAGCCGGTCGGCACCGCGAAGGCGATCGGGTTGGTACCGAGCATCGGTTGCCCACCGTTGGCCGGAACCACGATCCTCCCGGCGTTGGTCATTGCCATCCCGCCCAGGCCGGCCTCGGTCGCCATCACGGCGTAAGCTCCGGCAATGCCGAAGTGGTTGCTGCCGCGCACCGTCGTCAGGCAGACGCCCGACTCCTGGGCTTTGATGATTGTTCGCCGCATCGCTTCCGGTCCCACCAGCAGTCCGAGCGCATTGTTGCCGTTGAGGGCCAATGTCGACGGCAGCTCTCGCTCGATCGAGATTTCGGCCCTTGGGTCGATCAAGCCGCCGCGCAAGCGATTGACGTAGCTCGGCATCCGGGCCATCCCGTGAGACTCAACGCCACGAAGATCGGCAATCAGCAGGTGACTGACCGCGGCGTCAGCCTCGAGCGGGTCCATTCCGGCGGCGGTCAACAGATCGGCCCCAAACTGCTGGACCTGGGCGTGCGGGAAACGCGGTACGTCGGCATTGGCAACGTGGGCGGGAAACGGCATTTCGGGTATCGACTCCAGATGATGAAAGATCAGTTTCCTGGCCGGATTGTCCGTCTGTTTCGCGAATCCCGCAAGCGATCAGCGTCTTGACCTCCGTGAGCAAACGGCGGTACCATCATGTCGTACGCAGTCACCAGATGGCTGGCGTCACGTTATGCGA
The DNA here is from genome assembly GCA_030858375.1 of Chloroflexota bacterium. Classification (GTDB taxonomy): domain Bacteria; phylum Chloroflexota; class Chloroflexia; order Thermomicrobiales; family UBA6265; genus JACCYX01. The sequence goes on along the minus strand of JALZMD010000165.1, from coordinate 2,098 downwards.
GTTGAGTCGCCAGACTCCTCGTTCTTACCCGTGAAGGGATCATCTTTGGACGCTGGCAGTCGTCGGTTTTCTACATCAGAACTTCCCCAGAGCTAACCGGAGCCGCGTCCCTCCATAGACACGCCGCCCCGGAACGTCACCGGGGATCCACGTCGAATCAATTCTCGCGACCACTCGACGTGAGTGGCGCCAGGGTTCGACTGAATCAGGGAGTGTCATGGCCCAGACCCAGAATCCACGCCGCTTTTACATCGACCGCGGTGACGACCAGCCGATCGTGCGCGCTGTTCCGGTGCGCCGTGCTGGCCATCCCCTCCCGGCGCCAGAGACGATCGAATCGGTGGCAACGCATCAGCTTGTATCCCCAACCGCGTTTGAATCGTCGCCCCTTTCCCTCCGAACCATCGCAAAACAGGCGCCGCGAAGCGTTTCACGTTTGGTTCAGTCGGCGCGGAAACGATCCCATTCTCACCATTCCTAGATCCCCATCCCCGTACGATAACGAAAGGGTTGGGTGATACCCATGTCGACACCCGGGTCAAGCCTGACCGCGCCGGATGAGATCGATGTTCGCTCGTTGCTGGAATCGATCCGGTCTGCCATTGCCAACGGTGATGTCAACCAGGCCCGGCTTTGTGCAAACCGGATGCTGGAAGACGACGCACTCGCCCTGCTGGAAGATCTCGAACCGGTTGAGCTCAGCCGCCTCTTCACCTTCCTTGGCGACGAAGTACTGGCCGTGCTTCTCGCCCGGCTCGACGATCGGGACGCGGCCCGAATCCTGACCAGGATGTCGGCGGCCCAGGCCGCCGACATCCTCGAAGAGATCGATCCTGACGACGCGACGGACATCTTCGCAGAAGTCGAGCACTTCGACTCGGATGCTGCCGGCACCATCCTGTTCGAAATGGAGCCGGACGAAGCGGCTGAAATCCGGGATCTCATGGCCTATGCACCGGACAGCGCGGGCGGCATCATGACTCCGGCGTTCGTCGCCGTATTCCCGGACCTGCGCGCGGACGAGACCGTGTCCGCTCTTCGCCAGGTCGTGGAAGAAGCTGAAACCATCAATTATGTCTATGTCGTCGATCGCGATGAAACATTGATCGGCGTTCTCTCGTTGCACAGCCTGGTCCTGAGCCGGCCCGAAACACCGGTCAATCAACTGATGTTCCCGGATCTGTTCTCCGTGAGCGTGGATGTCGACCAGGAGGTCGCCGCCCGGATGCTGGTCGAACGCGACCTGCTGGCGCTACCGGTCGTTGATATCGACGGCAAGCTTGTCGGCATCATCACCGCCGACGACGTCGCGGACATTCTTGAAGAAGAAGCCACGGAAGACATCGAACGGCTCGGTGGTTCCCAGCCACTCTCGGTACCGTATCTCCGGGCTTCCCCATTGCTGCTGTTCCGAAAGCGCATCGGCTGGCTCATGATCCTCTTCGTCGCCTCGTTCTTCACCGTCTCAATCCAGGAGCACTTCGACAGCACCCTCGCCCGATTCACGGTGCTGGCGGCATTCGTACCAATCCTGATTGGCACCGGCGGCAACGTGGGATCGCAAACCGTCTCTACGATCATCCGCGCGATGGCGCTGGACGAGGTTCGCCCGCATCATCTTCTGCGCATCATCGGCAAGGAGGCACTCACCGGGCTGGCGATCGGTATCGTGATGGGCGGGCTCATGTTCGGGCGGGCGATGCTGGCTGCAGACGGCACGGAGACGATCGCCCTTGTGGTGGGGCTCACCGTGCTGGCGCTCACGACCTGGGCGGCCACGGTTGGCGCGATCCTCCCAATCATCCTGAGCAAGCTCAAGTTCGATCCCGCCGTCGTCTCGGCACCGTTCATCAGCAGCCTGGTCGACAGCACGGGCCTGCTGATCTACTTCACCCTGGCCGAGTACTTCCTGCCGGTGTGAGCTGCGAGGAAAGCCGCGAGTTTGCGAATCGAGTAGGGGACGGCTAGCGAGCCGCCAAACCGTTCTGCACGACGACATGTTGCTCGCGGGAGCCTGTCCAGAGCGAAGCGTGGGACCTTCCCGACTGGTAGCCATGCCGCGGCGACGATGAACGGCTCGGATCGCCGCCACATCGGG
>JALZMD010000156.1 GCA_030858375.1 Chloroflexota bacterium | reverse complement strand
ACGATCGGGAACATCGCGAACGCCACCACGAGCAGGGCGATCGTGGTGCTGAGCACGTTGTAGAGCCGTCGCGTCCGCTTTAGTGACCCGAACGGCGACCAGGACCGGTCCGGTTCCCGATACGTTTCCGCTGGTGAATGGCTGGCCATGGGCTACTCCTTCGTCACTCCGGAAACGCGGACGTAGACCACCGTGAACGCCATCAGGCAGGCCAGGGCGAGCACGGAAATCGATGCCGCGTACCCGAAATCGAACTTGAGGTAGGCGGTCTGGAACCCATAGAGCGAGATCGTTTGGGTCGCATTGCCAGGGCCGCCGCCGGTCAGGATCAGCAGCACGTCGGGCGAGTTGAAGAGCCCGATCACGCGGAGGATCACCGCCGCCACGATCACCGGCATCAACAGCGGCACGGTGATGTGACGGAACCGGCGCCAGGCACCGCTGCCATCGACGCTGGCCGCGTCATAAAGCTCCTGCGGGATCGCGTGCAGGCCGGCCATGATGAAGAGCGTGAAGAAGGCGAAGTTCTTCCAGAGTTCCACGCCCAGCACCTCGAACAGCGCCCAGTCCGGCGAGGTGAACCAGGCGCGGGGCGTGTCCATTACGTTGATCCGGATCAGCACGTCGTTGACGACGCCGAGGCGCGAATCGAGCATCAGCCGCCACATGTTGGCCGACACCACCGAGGGCAGCAGCCACGGGATCAGGACCAGGATCCGCGCCAGCGCCATTCCCGGCAGCGGGCGGTGCAGGGCCAGGGCAGCGATCAGCCCGAGCAGGAACTGGCTGATTGAGCCGACCGTGACCCAGACCATGGTGTTGCGTAGGGCCGTGCGGATGATGGGGTCGTTGGCCAGGGTGCGGTAGTGCTCGAGCCCGATCCAGGGCGTACCCAGCGCGGGCCGGTTCAGCCGATACTCGCGGAAGCTGAGCAGGATGCCGTCGATCACCGGGTAGACCACCACCGCTCCGACGAGCACCAGGCTGGGCGCGATAAGCAGGTAGGCCCAGTAGCGGCCTTCGGTCACCGCCACCAGGGCATCGACGATCGAGAACCGGCGCTTTGGGCGCGTCCGAGTCGCCTGACCCTCCCGGGCCGGTACGCCGGTGCTCACGTGGCCACATCGATTCGGGGAGCGCGGGGGTCCGGTGCTTCGGGAATGTGGGGATGGACCACGTGCGAGGTGTAGCCGATGTGCTCGGCCATCGTGGCGGCCGCTCCTTCCGCATCGCGTTGGCGGATCGCTTCCAGGATCTGGCGATGGTGGGTCATCGCCTGCTGCATCGATCCCGCTTTTTCGGAGAAGAGGCTAACCACATCGCTCTGCATGTCGCGAGCGGTGGCAATCGCGACCTGGAGGTACGGGTTTTCGCTGGCGTCGGCGACGAGCCGGTGGAATTGCACATCGACGTCGCCGAACGTCTCCCAGTCTTCCGTTGTGTCGGCCGGATCGATGAGGGCAATGACCTCGGTCATGGTGGCCAGTTGCTCGTCCGTTCGTCGCGCGGCGGCCAGCCGGCAGGCCTCGGATTCAAGGCCCTGCCGGAACTCGAAGAGCCGGTCTACCGATTCGGCATTGGGCGCGACGGAGAGGATGAACGCGCGCGACACGGTCTGGATCGTATCGTGGCGGACGTAGAGGCCGCTCCCCTGCCGCGATTCGACCAGGCCCATCGCGCCAAGCACCTTCACGGCCTCGCGCACGACGCTGCGGCTGACACCGAAGCTGTCGGCGAGCTCGCGCTCGGTCGGCAGCCGGGCGCCACGCGCGAACTGCCCCTCACGGATCGCCCCCTGGATTTGCGTCACGATTTGCTCGTACGGTCGGACGACCGTGACCGAGTTGAACTCCATGGGTCCTCCTGGGTTGGGACGTTATCAGGTTGTCAGACCAATAGCGAGAGCATAGACCACGCGGAAATGGCTGGCAAGGGGCTGGTTCACTATTGAAAGAGGTCGACTCATCCCCGGGGAGGAGTGGCGATTCCGCCCGCGGGACGATGCGACGGCCTGGCTGATTCCCTATCATCAGGCTCATTGGATATCGATTGGTCCGGTTTGTTGAGGAGAATGCATGTCAACGCTCGGGGATGTCTCGATGGTTGCGGCCACGGTTGCCACCGGCCTGGGCGCCGGGGTTTTCTACACCTTCCAGGTTTCGATCCTGCGTGCCCTGGGCGAGGTCGACGACGCAGCCTACGTGACCACGTTTCAGTCGATCAACCGCACGATCGTCAATCCCTGGATCGTCTCGGTCTTCCTCGGGGCGCCCGTGCTGGCCGGGGCCGCGCTTGCCCTGCACTGGGGCGCGGACCGCCCGCTGGTGGTGGCGATCGCCGTCGGGCTCGCGCTCCAGGTCACCAGCGTCGCGATCACCGTCACCGGAAACATCCCGCTCAACGAGGCGCTCGACCGCGAGGGCGTTGTGGCCGGCGCGGCGGCGACCGCCGCCCGCACCGCCTTCGAAGCATCGTGGAACCGCCTGCACCTGGCGCGCACGGTCGCCTCGGTCGGCAGCTTCGTCACTTTCGGGGTCGCCAGTGTGCTGGCGGCCCGGAACTAAAGGTTCCAGTTCGGCCCCTATAGTGAAGAGCGGCATCCCAGACGTGCATTGCGACCGGAGGGTGGCAGCGCAGCGGCATGACTGCGCGAAGCGCTTAAATGTCATTCCGTTGGGAGGCGCAGCCGACTAGAGGAATCTTGTTGCCGCAGCAACCATTGCACACTTGCCGCACGCAGGACGTGCCGAGGAAAGATTCTCCACTCGCCTTCGGCTCGCTACGGAATGACACTTGAGGCGCTGCGCGCTCACGCTTCTGACCCAGTTGTTTCCGAATAGCGGAGCGTTAACCGTCAACCGTTATCCGATTAAACCCGCCCGTCCATCGCCGCCGCCAGCCGTTCCACCATCGAGAACACGATGTCGGTCGCCGTGTCCGCGCCATCGCGGTTGACCAGGGCTACGCTCGTGATCCGCCGGCCCTGTACATTGGAAAAGCGGTAGGCAGCGGTCGAATAGCCCGGTCCGCTACCGATGTGCCCGGCCACGATCCCGAACCGGTTGGCCGGATCCATCATCAGGCCCAGGCCGTACGACGGCTTCGTCATCCATGGGTGGTCGGTCGTCACCGGCACCGGTGTCGTCATCGCGTCCAGGCTCGCCGGGC
>JALZMD010000138.1 GCA_030858375.1 Chloroflexota bacterium | reverse complement strand
CGGTCCACAGCGCCACGGATACCTGGTGGACAAAGTCGGTGGCGACTGCAACGTTCCGATACGTTTCGCGGCCGGCGGCGTGACTTGTCAGCGAAAGCCCAAGCAATGATCCCAGTGCCAGGCCGCTGCCGAGCCAGGTAGCAAGTCGTGGAACCCGGCCCCGCCAGGGCATCGCGATGGACAGGGTCAGTAGGGTCAACGGGATGAGCAGCGCCGGGCGCCACCACCATCCCTCTGGCAGGCTCTCCAGCGTAACGCCAGGTGAGACGCTGGCGGCGTTGTCGTAACGGAGCCATTGCACCACCGGTTCAGCCAACGTCGCGATCAGGGCCATGAGCGATCCCGCGAGGACGAACCGTGACCGATTGCGGATCCACGACGGCTCATTTGCCCTTTCAATCGTTAGTGCCTGACCAAACAGGAGCAGGCCCGCTGCCACTGATGCGCCAAGGAACGTCAGCCATCGGGTGGCGACGGCCCACGGGGCCGGGGTCGCCTCGGACGTGTTCGCCAGGCCGGGCGGGAGTCCACCCCCAACCCGGAACGCATAAGCGCCGCTAAGGGCATGCCCATCGGTCGCTGAGGTGACCGTCCAGGAGACGGTGTAAATGCCTCGGTTGAGGTCCGGGATCTCCGCGACGACGGTGCGCGGGTCGCCTGATTCCGCGATCGGCAGGGAATCTGCTCCAACGATTGTGCCAGTCTCATCAAGCAGTGTGATATTTGGCGCCGGACTGTTCCGAACGACTTCCTCGGTGAACGTCATCGTGAGTTGATCCGGTGACGTAACGGACAGCCCATCAGTCGGAGGATCCGAGCGGATCAGTTCAGCGTGGGCCCCGGCATTGCCTGGATGGAGGGCGAACCCAATGGCCGCCAGTAGCACGATGATGAGGACAAGATTCCAGGCTCTTGACAATTGCAGCGCGGTCTGACTCTTCCCGCCACCCTGAGTGGACTCTCCAAGCCGAACTGTCGTTCGCGTCGGCGGGCGGAGCAAGCTCCGCAACCGTACAGGGCTCGTGTGGCAATAGGACACATCAATCTGGATGGACCACTGAGCGCTAGCGAAGGGTCGGCCCCGCTGGATACCGGCGAAGCCGGTCCGCGGCAGCGGACGGTGCGGGGTCCCTTGCCAGGGGACGGCTAAGCCGTCGAGTGCTATCGTTCCGCTGCGCTCCACTGCGTACGGGGATGCTGAGCTAACGCTCAGCATGTCGGCGAGTGTATGGGTCGACGTCATGCGTATCGCGTCAGTGAAAATCTTCATGCTCGAAAGATAACAGGGCTGCTTGCCAAATTCGGTGCGGATCGGTGCAGCAACGCTCGATTTAGGACTTCTGCCGCGGATCCAGCGCGTCGCGCAAACCATCCCCTACCAGGTTGAAGGCTAGCACCGTCAGCGCGATCGCGATTCCGGGGGCGATCGCGATGTGCGGATAGTTGCGCAGGTAGTCGCGGCCATCCGAGAGCATCGTGCCCCACGAAGCGGTTGGCCGCTGGACACCGAGTCCGAGGAACGAGAGGGCCGATTCGAGGATGATGATGCCGCCGACGGCGAGGCTGGCAAGGATGATGACTGGTCCCAGCGCATTGGGAATCAGGTGCCTCGTGATGATTGCCCGGTCCGTCGTTCCCACTGCCCGCGCCGCGAGGATGAAGTCCCGCTCCCGCAGGCTGAGCACTTCGGCCCGAACCACGCGTGCGTACGATGCCCAGACCGTGCAGCCGATGACGATCACCACGTTGCGCAGGCTCGGCCCGAAGACGGTCGAGAGGGTCAGGAGCAGCGCGAGCAACGGAAAGGCCATGAGGGTGTCGATCAGCCGCGAAAGCGCGAAATCGACCTTGCCGCCGAAGTAGCCGGCGGTCGCCCCGATCAGGACGCCAATCGTGACCGCAATCGATGTGGCGCCGAGCCCGACGATAAGGGCGATCCGCGTGCCGTAGATGATCCTGGATAGAATGTCGCGGCCAATATCGTCGTTGCCCAGCCAGTGCGCCTCCGATGGCCCATCGCCCCGGAGGGACGTATCGACCGCTTCCGGATCGTAGGGAGCAATGAACGGCGCGAAAATGGCCAGGATCAGCAGGAGGATGATGAAACAGAGCCCAACGATGGCCGGTCGGTAACGCTTGAACCGACGCCAGACTTGAGCCCGCTGGTCGCGATTGGCGTGTTCTTCAGCATCGAGGGACGTGGAGCCTATCGAAGGCGTCCGCGTGTTCTCACCAGGGAATTGTGGACGGTCTGCGGATCGAGATGGATTTTGCGGTGTACTGCTCATAATGCCTATCGCACCCGCACGCGTGGATCGATGACCGCGTAGGTGAGGTCGGTCAGGATATTCATGACGACGACGATCGCGGTTAGCAGCAGTACGATCGCCTGGACGACCTGGAGATCCTGCGACGTGATCGACTGGTAAAAGAGCCGCCCCAGGCCAGGCCAGGCGAAGACCGATTCGATCACGATCGTGCCGCTCAGGATGAACGCCATCCGATAGCCCAGGAGCGTAATCACTGGCAGGAGCGCGTTGCGAACGACGTGCCTGACGACAACGATGCGCTGGGATAAACCTTTGGCCCGCGCCGTCGTCACGTAATCCTGGGATAGAACCTCGATCGTCGCGCCCCTGGTCAGCCGCGCCAGTGCCGCCATCTCCTCGATCGAGAGCACGATCACGGGCAGGATGTAGCCTTTCCACGAATCGGAACCGTACGGGGGTAGCCATCCAAGGTTGACGGAAAAAATGACGATCCCCATCAGGCCGATCCAGTAGTTGGGAATCGCGACGCCCAGCGTCGAGCCCAACATCGAGACATAATCAAAAATGGAGTACCGTTTGACGGCGGCGAGGATGCCGACCGGAACCGCAATCGACAGCGAAATCACGAACGAGAGCGCGTTGAGGCGCAGGGTCATCAGCGCCGCGTCAGCAATCATCTCCGAGATCGCCATGCCTGGCCGCGACATCGATGTGCCGAAGTCGCCGGTGACGACGTTGGAAATCCACTCCCAATAGCGCTGGTACCAGGGATCGTTCAGCCCCCACTTGTCCCGGATCGCTTCGAGCTGGACTTCCGTTACACGGGTTTGACCAACCATGTTGCGGGCGGGGTCGCCGGGCATGAAGTACATGACAAAAAAGGTCAGAAGACTGACCAGGAACAGGACGAGGATGCCCTGCAGCAATCGCTTGGTGATGTATGACGTCATGGAATACCTGTAGCGATCTGAACCGATAGTGGTGCCGGTCGATTCTTTCGGCTGTGGCGACCAATATGGAGGGCACCACGTTCGCCTTTGCTAATGGATCACAAAGAACGGGACCGCCAACCTACATTCCACTTAGATGTCCGTCTGGATCGATATGCGCCATGCCGACTGCCTATCCAGCCGTCATGCTAAGCGCTAGCGAAGCATCCCCGTGCCAAGCACTCGGCGACGGAGTCTCCGCCTGGAATCGAGGAACCGTGGTCCGCCTCCGCCGGACGCGCTTCGCGGGTATCCAGTGGGGCCGACCCTTCGCTGGCGCTCAGGGTGACGACATCAGGGCAGTTCGTTCTGGAGGCGGAGTACGAGTCAGCGCGTTGGGAACAGAAGGCGGTCGGCACCGGCATCCATGAACGGGCGGACCGCCTCCGACCGTTTGTTACTCCGCTTTCCAGAGCTTGTAGACGTTCTGGTAGAGGTTGTCCGAGCTCAGCACGGTTTCCGGGAGTCCCTGGACTGAATTCGCCCAGAACGAGTACCCCTGCGGGTGCAGGAAGTACAGGAACGGGACGTTCTCGGCGACAATTTCTTGAATCCGGTTGTAGATCTCGACGCGGGCCGCCGGATCCAGTTCAACGACACCCTCGTCGAGCAGTGTGTCCAGTTCCTCGTTCTTGAAGTGCGAGAAGTTGTTGGAGCCGTCACTCTTGAGTGTGTCCCGGGCGTCCGGCTCGCCGTTGCCGCCGCCGTACACCCAGTTGAAGAGAGCGGCGTCGTACTTGCCCTCGATCATGCCAGCCACGGCGTCGGTGACTTCGAGGAGTTCCATCTCGACGCCGATATCCTGGTACCACTGTTGGGCAACCTCGGCCTCCGGGCGGCGCTGGGTATCACCCTGGATCACGGCCAGCGTGAAGGCGAGGCGTGTGCCGTCCTTCTCACGGATGCCATCGTCACCGGCAACCCAACCCGCTTCCTCGAGCAGCGCGTTTGCGCCATCGACGTCGTAGTCGTACGTTTGCACTTCCGGGTTGTAGAAGGCCTCAACGTTGGGCGAGAGATTGCTGGTCGCCAGGACGGCCTGGCCCAGGTAGACGTCATCGATGAACGCCTGCCGATCGGTGGCGTGGAGCAGCGCCTTGCGGACGTTGACATCGGAGAGCGCCGGGTGTTCGTTGTTGAGCACGAAGTGGTTCACCGCGTTGTTGAGCGTGAGGTAGACGGTGAAATTGCCGCTCTCCTCGATTTGGGTGTTGTCCTCGGCGTTGAGCGTCCAGATCGAGTTGTCCGCGGTGCCGGTATCGAGCGCGGCCCAGCGGCCATTGGCCTCGGGCACGATGTCGATCTGGAACTGATCGAAGTTGGGACGACCCCGAAAATAGTCCTCGTTGGCGACGAGGACGGTTCGTTGGGCCGGGACCCACTCGCCGCCATCGAGCTTGAATGCACCGGTGCCCATTGGCGCACCCGAATAGGCATCTTCCCCAACCTCGGCATGGTAGGCCGCGGGGTAGATGTAGGTGGTGGCAGTGTTCACCATGAACGTCGCGTCGGCGGCGGTGAGATTGACGACCACGGTGTAGTCGTCGGGCGTCTCGACTGACTCGACGAGTTCCATGGACGCGCCCCGGGTCGAGGCGTTGGCGGGATCCTTGATCCAGTCGTAGGTGTACTTCACGTCGGCCGAAGTGAACGGATCCCCATTGTGGAATGTCACGCCCTCGCGGAGCTTGAAGGTGTAGCTCCGGCCATCGGCGGACGGTTCGTACGATTCGGCCAGCACCGGTTCGAGCTCGTACTGGTCATTGACCATGTACAGGCCATCGTGCATCTGGATCACGACCGCCCAGATCACGGTTTCGCCATCATTGTCCGGGCTAAGGGTGCTGACGTCGTGGTGGCCAATGGTGACGAACGTGCCACCGCGCACCGGCTGATCCTCTTGCGCCGCCGCCCGGGCTGCGACCTGGCCGGAAGTAAGGACCGGGATCATGCCGGCTGCGGCGGCAGCCTTGAGCATGTCCCGCCGCGATCCAGTGGTAGCCATCAGGCGGCGCAATACGAGT
>JALZMD010000135.1 GCA_030858375.1 Chloroflexota bacterium | reverse complement strand
GAGATCCGGCGCGAGATCGAGGTACCCGTGGCGCAGCCGGTTCATACCCATGACCAGCCAGACATCCTCGGTCATTGCATCGCCGAGGCGGATGTAAGTGCCGATCCCGAGCAGCAGCGTGACGGGCAGCACGAGCAGCGCAAACGCGCGGAAGGTCGGGCCAAAGTCGGTTGCCTGGGCCACGAGGGCGAGCGCCACGACCGAGGCTGAGAGCACCGTGATGAACATCGTGGCGCGGCTGAACAGTTCGTTCCAGGTCATGCTTCGCGTCGCCAGCAGGCTCCAGTGTTCGGTGGCAAGGATTTGGACGCGGACCGCATCGGTGACGGCGGGGCGAGGATCGGGTTCGGGCGTGACTTCCTGCATTGTGGACTCCTTCGAACGGCTGGTTGCGAACGCGAACGCGTGCCAATCGGGGACCCGGGGCAATGGATGGCTCATTGTGTCATGGCGCGCAGGCGCCGGGCACTACCGGGAACCGTTGGACCCGGGTGTGCGTTCCATTGATAGCGGCCAGTGAGATGAGCTGGCCACTGCACCCAGGCGCACCACTATTGAGGAAGGTGACCGCTCTCCAGTACCTCCCATCCAAAATGTCCCGACCACGGGACCCGTAGCTCACACGATGTGCTCACCCATAGCCGCCGTTTCCCCTCCGGAACCATGCGCCCCGCGCGCCCTCCGGATCGCCAGGGGTCTGACCGGTTGCGCGCGTTTTTTCTCGTGCCCGGCTGACCGCAACCACTGGTTCGAAGCTCCGCAAAAGTTTGCGGGATTTACGGATTGATCTGGAGTCAACCGGCCTCTACACTCGAACGAGTAAATACCCCCCAGGGGTATTTTGAATCGAGCACGAAGGAGGCCAAATATCGCCACGCACGGGACCAATGCCAGCATATCCGGTGAGCACATTACCCGCTTATTCGTTCAACTGCTCCCTACTCGCGGTCAGCGCACTGACCTGGAAAGACACGACATGATGGATCGCACATCGCTTCACATCACTGCCGAGAACGTTGCCAGCACGCTCGGCAAAACGGTCAACCGCCGCTCGCTCGTCAAGTCCATCGCCAGCATCGGTGGGGCCGCCCTGCTTGTCCCGGCCATCGGTCTTCTTTCGCCGGCGGCGGCCCGCTCGACGGACTCGTTGATCGTGAACACGGTCGGTGCCCGTCTGCGATCCGGCGCGGGCACGGGGTACAGCGTCGTCGCCTCCCTGGCCAAGGGGACCGAGGTTCGGTACCTGGCCGATGGTGGCAACGCCAACGGCTACCGCTGGTACAAGGTGCGGGTGCTCGCCACCGGCAAGGAAGGTTTCGTCTCCGCGAGCCTGCTCTCCGCACCGGATGCGGGCCCAGTTGGGGATCCGGTAATCGTGGGGTCGGCACATACCACGGCCGCCGTGAACCTGCGGTCGGGCCCGTCGACCGGCAATTCGGTCCTGCGCGTGGTGCCGAAGGGCGCCGTCGTCCAGGCCAGCAACACCGCCCGGAGTGGGTTCCGATACGTTATTCACAACGGCCTGGCGGGCTGGATCGCTGACCAGTACCTCGCCTGGTCACCAGCGGGAAATCCGACCGGCGAGACGTTCCGGGCCACGGCCAACCTGAACCTTCGCGCGGAGCCCAACACCGGCGCTCGGGTGAAACTGGTCATTCCCTCGGGAGCAACCGTGAAGGCTCTCGCCGGGGTCGCAAACGGTTGGCGAGAGGTTTCCTACAACGGCACGTCCGGCTGGGCCGCGACCAGTTACCTCAACTAGCGGCACGTCATCGGGGCAAACTCAAGCAGGGGGCGAGGCGTCATGTCTCGCCCCGCCATCGCTGCCACACCGTGTGATGATGAGACAATCGGTGAACATCCCATCGATTCAGCTAGTTTGCTTGCGATCGACCGCGATCAACATTTTCTTTCATTGAATCTTCTTGATGGACGGTTATCCACCGTTGAGTTGACCGATGAACGGTGCGTGGACGTGTGTGGTTGGCGGCTGCGCCACTGTGGGCCTTCGCTGGGCACGAGAACACAGAATCCCTGATACCTACGAATCGCTCGGCTCGGCATGAACGACCCTAATCGGCGGCAACCCGACGATGTCAAAGGTTGCCGAGGCCACTTCGATGCCGGCGGCGTCGAACTCAGTCAGGATTTCGCGGCTCATTGCGTCTTTCACGTCCCGCACCCCGCGGTCTTCGGTGAGGAACCGCACCGTCAATTCCAGCCAATTGTCGGTCAGACGGTAGAACACTTTCGGTTCGACCGCCGTTGGCTGCATGAAGTAGCGCGCCATCATCGCGTCCATCGCCTGCTGGCTGGCTTGGCCGAAGCGCCCGGTGTGCCGACCGGCGGCCGCAAGCAGGATTGCCTCAACCCGCTCCCGGTCGGTGGCATAGTTGATGGGGATGGAGATTTCTTCCCACAAATAGGCAAAGTCCCGGGTGTAGTTGTAGACCGGCTCATCGAAAATCTTGTCGTTACTCACGGTCACGATACGGCCAGTAAACTGGCGGCTCTTCACCCACATCGCTGGATCGGCCGTCTGTACCGCAGGTGGCTGTCCCATTTCCATAATGGTTGTCTGGATGAACCCGAGGCCGATCACATCGCCACGTACGCCGCCCATGG
>JALZMD010000134.1 GCA_030858375.1 Chloroflexota bacterium | reverse complement strand
TGGACCACGTCCGTCGCGGGCACGGAGTTGTAGACCCGACCGACCACACCATCCACGCCAATCGCTTCATAGGGATTGGAAACGCTGGCATTCACACCTATCGCATCAGCCGGATTCTGCTCGTCTTGAAGCGTGGGTACGGCGAGTTCCAAGGCTACCTCACGGCCTGCGCGCAGAACCTCGATGGGAATGGTTTCCCCGGCGTTCGCCGTGAGTCCATCAAGGAACGATTGTGCATCGACGACAGGTTCGCCAGCAACCGCGACGATCTTGTCACCGGGATAGAGCAACGCATCGCCGGCGGCCGACTCGTTGAGTACCTGGGAGAGCGTCAACGTTTGGTTGGGCAGCACAAGCGATGTGTCCAACCGCTCGCCATCGCGCTCGATGGTAGCCACTATGCGTTCACCGTAGTTTGTGGAAAGCAGGCTGTTTGCCTGCGCTGCCGCTTCAATCGAGATCCCGTCGATCGCAACGATCTCGTCACCGCCCTGCCACCCTGCCTCGGCCGCGGCCGATCCCGGATCGACATCGGTGATTCGCAGGATCGAAGGCGAACCGGGCACCATCGAAATCCCCGTGGCGCCCTGCCCACCGGGCGGGTTTTCACGCGGCACAACCGAGGTCTCGATGAGCTCGTCACCCCGCCGCACCGTGATCCCGACCTTTTCCCCAGCGCGATCGCCAATGGCGTTCTGGAGCTGGGCCGATGTGGTGATCACCTCACCGTCGACGGCGTGGATCGTGTCTCCTGGCAGCCAGCCAGCGCCATCGGCCGGTGATTGGGCAGCCACCGAGGCAATGTAGATATTGCTGGTGGTGTCGGGAATGCCCTGGAAAGCGACGATCACGATTGAAAGGATGATGGCCGCGAGGAAGTTCATGGCCGATCCGGCAATCAGGAAGAAGGCGCGCTGCCCCGGTCCTTTCCGGTTCATCGAGCCTTCGCTCATGTCGGCGCCATCTTCGCCCTTGACCCGGACGAAGCCACCGAACGGAATCCAGTTGATTGACCACAACACGCCATTCCGGCGCCAGGCCTTGGCCCGGGGCGGAATGCCGATTCCAAACTCTTCGACTTTGACACCGACGCTGCGGGCAGCGAAGAAGTGCCCAAGCTCATGGATGATGATGAGGAACGCGAGGATCGGGATGATCAACAATCCCAAAGCAAGTCCGTTCGAGATAGCCAAATTGGTCTCCATGGTGATGATGGTGGCGTTGACGTCGCAAGTCGCAAGATCGGTCTCCCGTCAACTTCACAATGGTACTACGGCGCGTGACGCGAGCTTCCAGGCAACCATGCGTCGCCAACTCTCGCTTCAGCATTGACGCTTCAAGAAAGGAGCCGGGACCGCTCGCGTGCCGGTCGGATCGGATCGGCCCGGATCTATTGACGACAACGCGCAGCCGTAGATGATCTTCGCGTACTCAATGTTTCCAGGCGCGGTCTCCGGCGCCTATCGGGTGGCGAGCCTGGGGATATCATTCACCGTAGCCTGCATGTCGAAAGTACGGGAGAATGCCTGGATGAAGATCGGCTTCGCGTCCCTGATCGGTGTCGAGCCAACGCCGTTTCCGGACCTCGCCGCCTGGGCCGGCGCCAACGGCCTCCACGCAATCGAGGTGAATGTCGGGCCCGCCTACCCTGTGATTGGCGATGCAGGGTTTCCCGGTCACCTGGATCTGCAAGTAATCCTGCGCGATGGACCAGGCGCAACGAAGGACATGCTCGCGGCCTGTAATGTCGAGGTCGCCTCGCTCGCGCCCATGCTGAATCTGCTCACCGCCGACCTCACGAAGCGGGCGGAGCGGATCGCGGTCATGCGGCAGACCATCGATGCCTGTGCCCTCCTTGGGGTAGACACCGCCGTGACGTTTGCCGGATCCGCGTTCGGCATGCATTTCTGGGGCACGCCCGGGGTCGGCGATGGGCACGCCTCGAATCGGGTCGCCGACAACCTGCGCATCTTCACCGAGGTGTACGGGCCGCTGGCCGCCTACGCCGAGGAACGCGGCGTCCGGATCGCCTTTGAGACGGCGGGGCGGGGCGGACCGGAAGGGAACATTGCTCATAGTCCGGAGCTGTGGGATGCGATGTTCGAGGCGGTGCCGTCACCTGCCATCGGCCTGAGCTTCGATCCATCGCATCTGGTCTGGCTGCACATCCCCAACGTCCCTGACGTCATTCGCGCCTATGGCGCCCGCATCTACCAGGTCGACGGCAAGGACGTGGAAATCCTCCACGCCAGGCTGGCACGGCAAGGCATCCTGGGCAGCGGCTGGTGGCGATACCGCCTGCCGGGGCTCGGCGAACTCGACTGGCGATCGATCTTCTCGGCATTGCGCGACGTGGGGTATGACGGCGTAGTGGCGATCGAAAACGAGGATCCCCTCTGCCCAGGTAAGGAAGGCGTCAGGTGGGCGGCTGATTTCCTGAAGGCGCAACTCCTGCCGCCAACGCCAGCACACCAGGTGCGGCCGCCCATCTAATCGATCTTCCCTTGATGACGGTTCGGCAAGAAAGGTCATACGAGCAATGACGGCGAGGCGAGTGCGGGTAGGGATCATCGGGTGCGGCAAAATCGCGAAAGTCCACGCGGCGGCCCTCAGCCAACTGGAGGAGGCCGAGTTCGTTGCGTGTTGCGACCAGGATGCCGCGCGGGCGCAGGAGCTGGCCACCGCGTACGGCGTCCCCAACGTATACGCAGACGTGGACGCGCTGCTTCGGAGCGGTAGGGTCGACGTCGTCCATGTCTGCACGCCCCACCCTGCCCACGAGCGGGCGGTCGTTGCGGCGGCTGCGGCCGGGGTACACGTACTTTGCGAGAAGCCGGTCGCCATCACCCTCGACGAGGCCGACCGCATGATCGACGCCGCCGATCGGGCCCAGGTTGCCTTCGGCGTCATCTTCCAGCGTCGCTTCTGGCCGGCGGCGAGGCGCATCCGCGACGCGATCGACACCGGGCGCCTCGGCACCGTGACGCTTGGGGAGTGCTCGGTTCGGATCTGGCGGCCCGAAGCGTACTTTGCCTCGGATCCGTGGCGCGGAAAATGGGCCACGGAAGGGGGTGGGGTCCTCATGAATCAGGCCGTCCACGCCATCGATCAGTTCCTCTGGTTCATGGGCGAGCCGGTCGAAGTGGTCGGCCGCCATGCCACGCTGCGGCACGGCGCTTACATCGATGTCGAGGACACGGCGGTGGCGACCGTGGTTTTTGAAAATGGCGCATTGGGCGTGATCCAGGCCGCATCGACATTCCAGCCCGATTTCGGGTTCAGGGTCGCCGTTCACGGCAACAACGGTGCAACCGTCAGCGTCTGGGAGAAACGCGAAGGTGAACAGGGCATCAACGATGTGTGGACCCTGAACGGCGACGACGAGCATCGCGCAGCGTGGGAACTGGAGGACACTGGAGGGGCCGGCTTTCCAGGGTTTCACGCACTCCAGATTCGTGACTTTCTCCAGTCGGTGCGCGAGTGCCGCCCGCCGGCTGTGACTGGCCGTGATGCCCGGAAATCGCTCGAGGTCATCCTCGCCATCTACGAATCTTCGCGTACCGGCCAACCGATCCGGTTACCCATGTCCCGGATCGGCCAGGTTGAGGCGCTTCAGGGCTGAGGTCACTATCCGGCATCTGACCGCGATGGCCGCGATGCCACGCCACTCAGCCGACCGGGATCGAGACTTACGGGCAATTGACGGGAACTTGCGTCGTACCGGTTCGATCGAGAC
>JALZMD010000131.1 GCA_030858375.1 Chloroflexota bacterium | reverse complement strand
ATACTGGGCCGACCACATCTGGTGCTGGCCGACGTCGGTGGTGACGATTGCCTCACGCTCGGTGACGTCGGCAATGGCCTTGATGATGGCGTAGGGCTCGGGAGTTTCTGGAATATCGTCCAGGGCGCGCTCGAGCGCGACGTTGCGCTCGCTCTGGATCCAGAATCTCCAGGCCGAGTGATCGCCCTGATCGACCTCATTGACGAGCAACTTGAGGGCCTCGCCGGCATCGCCAACGACCGGGACATCGGTGCGAATGTTCTTGCCAATCTCGGCCGGGTCAATATCGACGTGCACGATTTTTGCATTCGGGGCGAAGCCGGCGACCTTGCCGGTGGCCCGGTCATCGAAGCGGGCGCCGATGTTGACCAGCAAGTCACATTCCTCGAGCGCACGATTGACGTGGCGGTGACCGTGCATGCCCATCATCCCGAGAGAATTGGGATGATGCTCGTCCATCGCGCCAAGACCAAGCAAGGTGTAGATGACCGGGATATCGCTGCGTTCAGCGAAACGCCGGAACTCGTCCTCAGCCCGGCTCAGGATAATGCCGTGCCCGGCCATGATCACGGGCTTTTTGGCCGCATTGATCGCATTGGCGGCCAAACGGACCTGGCGCATGTTCGGGACGAGATTCGGCTGGTAACTCTTTCGGCCGGTGCGCTCCGGATAGGTGAACGGCGCGCTGGCGAGGAACACATCCTTGGGGATATCGACCAGAACCGGACCAGGCCGGCCGGACCGGGCAAGATAGAACGCTTCCTTAATCGTGGGGGCAATGTCCTCGGCGCGGCGCACCAAATAATTGTGCTTGGTGACCGGGAGTGTGATGCCCGTGATGTCGACTTCCTGGAATCCATCGCGGCCAATGAGTGACTGGTTCACCTGGCCAGTGATCGCCACGATTGGCACCGAGTCGAGGAAAGCGTCGGCCAGCGCCGTGACCAGGTTCGTGGCGCCAGGACCCGAGGTGGCGATACAGACGCCAACATCACCGGTCGCCCGGGCGTAGCCAACTGCGGCGAGGGCGGCCCACTGCTCGAAGCGAACGAGCACGTGCTTGAAGCTGGCAGCGGGAATCGCATCGTAGAGGGGAATCACGGCGCCGCCGGGATAGCCAAAGACCGTCTTGACGCCTTCGCGCTCGATGCTGCGGCAGGTAATCTGGGCACCACTCAGGACCTCGTGAGCAGGCTTGGGTGCTTCAGCGGTTTCCTGGGTTTGTGGATCTGCCGCTTGAGGTTCGGCGACGACCATGCTGTTACTCCGTTTCCATCCTCGCCAGCAATGTCCTGGCGATCTGTCCGTTACACGTCGATTCCGAATCGTCCGCCTGTCGAGCGGACCGATGACGTCTCCGCAAGTCCATCCGTCCATAAACGTGAACTTGCCGGTCTGTCGCTCTCCAGCGTTCCCTGCACCGGGTTGTAATGGAGGCTTCGGATGCGTCCCGGACGACATTGGTCGGTAGCATCAACATCAAAAAAGCCTCCCGGTGATGAGGGAGGCCAGCATTTCAGTGAAGTTCGTATTCGATTTGGCTATTCAGCCGGCTGTCCTCCCGCACACCAACCGCTCCCTACAGGGAGCGAAATAAGTACGAGGCTAATTGAGCTGGACAGGGCAGGTGCTGAGGGCATGTTGGAGTCTTTCATCTCAACGCGTCGGGCACGTTCCCGCTGCAACGATAGTACGGCCCTTTTGTGCGACATGTCAACCAGTTTGGTCATTCCCGCACCGTGTTCGGGCACTCCAGACGAGACAATTCCACCGACGTAGCGCCCTGCGTCAGCTTTCACTCAGCAGGGAACCATCGAGAGGTAGCGGCAGATGACCGTTCTGCTCGGGGCAAACATGACCGCTCGGTTCCATCGGCTGACCGCACATGGGACACATGGGACGCCCGGCGGCGGCCAGGGCCGCGGCGTCGCGAATCAGGTCCCGAGCCTGGGCCCGGGAAAACTGCATGTTCAAACCCCGATCACTCTCATCTTCCTGGATGTCGTAAACGTGAATAAGGATGCTGTCACCGGATTCGTCAAAGCCAAGCTCCACACGGCCAAGGCGGAACTGATTGCTGGTGGTGTCGTCGATGTCACCCGGGATGCCTCCCGAACCGATATCCGGACCGCTGGACGGCACCTGTTCCAGAATCTGCCCGATCGCCAACCCGAGTGCCTGCATCTGCTGCTTTTCCATCCAGATAATGTAGGTCTCGTCGTTCAGGACAACGACCAGCCGGAAGCGCCGCTGTCCCGGTTCACCGAGCGCCTCGGCGCGAAAACGTTGAACTTCATCCGCCGAGCCAGAAAATCGCAAATCGTCATTCATGTATGGAAAAAGCCTCGTTACCTGAGCGTGCGAACCTGGGCAACCGCCGAGCGAAACCCGGCGGCGAAAGATGCGGAAAGAATAGCATGCACCCGGTCGTTGCCCTGCCCGAAGGAATGGGATGCCGGGCGCCGGGCTGAGCCATGAGAGGAAGCCATGGCCAACCGGTTGGAACAGAGCACTTGAACCTTATGCCGCCGGGTGTGTTGGCGGCCAGTGGGCAGCCTGGGGAGTCTCGTCGCGGCAGCGAACCGGTCTCACGCTCCGCTGCGGCGTATTCAGCGGGGCCGACATACCGCTCCGTTGA
Organism: Chloroflexota bacterium; assembly: GCA_030858375.1. Taxonomy (GTDB): domain Bacteria; phylum Chloroflexota; class Chloroflexia; order Thermomicrobiales; family UBA6265; genus JACCYX01. The sequence goes on along the minus strand of JALZMD010000131.1, from coordinate 8,505 downwards.
CTTCACTCGCCTGCGGCTCGTTGCGGAATGACGCTCAGGCGCTGCGAGGTGGACACCAAAATCGCCCGTCAGCTCCGGATTTAAGAAGGCCCGTTGGACTTCTGCCCTGAGCGGGGGGCAGCGGCGGACGCAGGTTCATCCGCCACGCCACGTTCGGCGTCTACGGGTTCGGCGTCGACGCGGGGAACCGGCGGCACGCGTTGTTCCGGCTTTCGGGCCGGTACGGGGTCGGGCTTGCCGTTCGATCGCGCGGCAGCGGGCTCGTGACTTCGGAACGTCGAGCCCGTCTCCGGAACGTTCTTCAACAGGTCTTCAAGCCGCACACCTGTCAGCGATTCCAGCATCGCCGGGAACTGGGCAATCATCGATGTGACATCCGAGGCAACCCGGTTGACGCCGGTGCCCTGGCCGTTGCTGTCGGAGCCAGTGGAGATCACGGTGATTTTGTCAACCCTGGCCAGCGGCTCGGCAAGGGCGCGGACAACCTCGGGCATCTCGGCCAGCAGGCGATCGATCACCGCGGCCTGGTTGAACTCCTGGTAGGCACCGGCCTTGATTCGCAGTGCTTCGGCTTCAGCGGCCCCCTTGGCCTGAATAATTTCGGCCTCCGCCATACCCTGAACGCGAAGGGCGACGGCTTCGGCCTCACCCTGGAGCTTCCGCGCCTCGGCAACACCGCCGGCCCGGAAAATCTCGCGCTGCTTCTCGGCCTGGGCCAGCGTTTCGATCCGCTGCTTCTCGACCTCGGCGGCGCGGAGTACGGTGGCGATCAATTCCTTCTCTCGCCGAAGGATTTCGGCTTCCTGAACCGCGATCTGACCCTGCTTGCGGACTTGCTCGACCCGAACCTCTTCTTCGACGATTCGCTGCTGCTGAACGTTTGCCTGAATCTCGTACGCCTTGTCAGCCTGGGCGCGCTGCTCTTGCACCGAGCGATCGTATTCAGCCCGCTTCAGCTCAAGGTCGCGGATGGACTCGGCCTGCTTGGTCTGGCTGATCGATTCGGCACTTACCTTTTCCTGCTCGGCGGCCGCTTCAGCGATTTTTGCTTCTCGCATCGCCTGCGCACGGCGGATGGCGATGTCGCGCTCGGCCTCGGCGACCGCGATGTCGGCCGTCCGGCGCACGGATGCGACATCCGGCTTGCCCATATTGAGGATGTATTCGTTGTTGTCCCGGACCTCGCGAATCGTGAACGAAATGATTTCAAGGCCCATCTTGTGGACATCTTCAGCGACGTTGCTCCGCATTCGGTCGGCGACCATCTCCGGTTCCTTGACGATCGACTCGACCGTCAACTGGCCGACGATGCCGCGCAGGTGACCTTCCATGACGAGCCTGATCAGGCCCTGGCGCTGCACATCGTCCATCGTCAGAAACTGTTCCGCCGCGGTCAGGATACTGACCGGGTCCGACTGGACCTTGATCTGGGCTACGGCCTCCACGTTCACCGCTACACCCTGGCTGGTGTAAAGATCCTGCTGGGGTGCGACATCGAAGCTCATCAATTCCAGTGACAACTCACGGCTGGACTGGATCATCGGCCAGATGACCTTGCCACTACCCTTGACGACCTTGGTGCCCCCGAAACCGTAGACCACCAGGGCCTGGTTTGGACCGACCTTGCGATAGAGCTTAGCCACCAAGGCAAGAATCAGCAGGAGTCCCAGTACCAAACCGACGACGATTCCGACCAATGTTGCCAATTCCACCTACTCGCCTTTCGTGTGCGAGGGGGCAGCGTTGCGCCCTCAAATCGACTTTTGATGTACCTGATTTGGACGTCGTCCATCAACCTGCGATTGCAACCTCGTTCTGACGTTCACCGCGGGCTCGCCATCGTCGGAAGGTCCTTATTCAGAAGGCCATCGAAGGGAGCCACAACCGCGATACCGCGGTCGACCCGGAGGATGAGCACTTCCGTGCCGCGCCCGATGGCGCCAGCGGTCTCCGAGCGTGCCGACGTGACCATTCTCGTTCCACGCTGTTCCCAAACGATCTCGCCAACGCCATCCGGGCGAATCGACGAGGTGACCCTCGCCAGCACTCCGACGCGCTCGAAGTCGCGAGGATCGAGCGTGTCATTGGGAGAACGAAGCACCTTGCGAACGACCCATAGCACGACCCAGCCAGCGAGCAGCCCACCAACAATGGCAATCAGGACGCTCGGGAACCACGGCCATCCCAATCCATTTCGAACGAGATATCCGACGCCACCAAACCAGGTGAGGAACGCGAGGATTGAGCTCACATTGAGGAGGCCGGCGAATCCGTGATCGCCGAAACTGTGGTCGCCAATGTCTGAATCCACGCCGAGATCGGCCACGCCGAGCAGGAGCGAGCCAATAGTGAAGAGGAGTCCGAACAGGAAGGTGCCGAGGAGCACGGCATCGAGGGCGTCGTTGATCGGGAACACCACGAACTCCTCTCGTTCGGCCAATGTCCTGACACCTCAGCTTGAGGAAGGACGCCAGCTACGGATTTGCTACGATTTATTGTACTTCGTCGGTTCCGCATAATGGGTTCACCCGATCCGTGAATCGTCAACCTGGCCCAGTGTCGAAGGGGCCACGTTGCCGCCTAATGGTTCGGGGTGCCATGATAGGTGTCGACAGCGACTCCCTATCCCGGAGCATGCTACCTGTCGCCACCGCTTCCCCACGAGACGCATCATGATTTCCAGCAGGCACAATCGATCCAGTTTCCAGATCCAGGCCGCCACCAACGAGCGCTGGCGTGACTTCGACGTCATGCTGTTCCTGACGATGTTCGTGCTGATGATCTTCGGAGCCGTCACGATCTGGAGCGCCGTGGGACTCCCGGCCCCGACGACATTCAACATCGGGACCCAGCAGTTCGTCTTCGGTATCGTGGGCATCGCGATGATGCTGATCGTGGCCTCGATCGACTATCGCTATTTCGAGTCCCTGGCCTGGGTTGTGTATGCCCTGGGAATCCTCGGATTGCTGTCGGTGCTCAGCCCGTTGGGTGTGGCGCTCGAAGGAACGGGAGCCAGGAACTGGATCGATCTCGGCTTCACCACGATCCAACCCAGCGAGTTCACCAAGGTCACCACGATCATTGCCCTGTGCGCCTTCATTTCTTCGCGAGGCGAGGCAATGAAGGAGTTTGGCAATTTTGTGATCGCCGGCATGATCGTCGCGATCCCGACGTTCATGGTGTTGATTGGGCCCGACCTGGGCCAGGCGATGGTCTACATCGCTTTTTGGGGTGCATCCCTGCTGGTGGCGCGAACCCGGAAACGGTATCTTTGGTCGGTCGTGCTCCTCCTCCCGCTGGCAATCGCGTTTGCCTGGCAATTCGTCTTGCAGGATTACCAGAAGGAGCGGCTGATCTGCTCGTTCAATCCCGAGCAGTACGCACTTACCTGCGGCTACCAACCGATCCAGGGCAGGATCAGCATTGGAGCGGGAGGGTTGCTGGGGGCAGGTCTCGAGGGTGGAACCCAGAGCCAGATGAACCTGCTCAACGTGCGGGAGTCGGATTTCATTTTCGCCCACGCCAGCGGGATGTTCGGGTTCCTCGGCATGATCGCACTGTTCCTTGCGCTCATGATGTTCCTCTGGCGCGGCTTACTGGTGGCGGAAATTTCGCGGGATCACTTCGGACAGTGCCTGGCGGTGTGTATCGTCGGCACCTTTTTCTTCCAGGCGTTCCTCAACATCGGGATGAACCTGGGCGTGATGCCAGTGGCTGGAATCACCCTGCCGTTCGTCAGTGCCGGCATTTCGTCGCTGTGGAGCAGCCTGCTCATGGTTGGCATCCTGCAGAGCATACGCATGCACCATCGGCGGCTTGCCTTCCATCGGCGTTAGGGCGAAGTTCGCCCGAACGCGGGGCCCACCAGGGACTCAATTACCCCTTCAAGAAGCCTTCGCTGGGCCGCTCTCCGTGGATAGCCGCTGAATCAACGCATAGGCATCCGCGGCATTCATGCCGGTGATGCTGCCCAGTTCGCGAGCAGCCCGGCTTGGCTTGACGCCCTGTGCAAGGATCGACCGGGCAATGTCTTCAGCATCGCCGCTCCGCCCCGCACCGTTGTCGGCCGGGGAAGCCCCGATGATCAGGACCACTTCGCCACGAGGCGGACGATCTTCCAGCGCAATGGCGAGATCCACGACGCTGCCGCGCCGGAATTCCTCATGCACCTTCGTCAACTCGCGAGCCACCAGTCCGACCCGGTCTGGTGCAGCCAATTCCACATCGCGAAGCGTCGTGGCGGCCCGCAGCGGCGACTCGAACAGGACAAAGGGGAATCCGGTCGACACCGTCTTCCCCAGCATTACCCGGCGATCCTCCCCCGCTCGCGGAAGAAACCCGACGAAAAGGAAGGGCCCGGGAACGAGACCAGACGCGCTGACCGCCGCGATCACGGACGATGGTCCCGGGATCGGGACAATCTGATGCCCGGCTTCGGCGGCGGCGGCGACGAACTCGTGGCCGGGATCGGCAATTGCCGGTGTGCCGGCATCGCTAATCAGGGCTACGTCTCCCAGTTGAAGCTCGGCCAGCAAACGATCGGCACGGGCCGCCCGATTGTGGTGGTGGTAACTTAGCATTTTCGTGTGAATGTCAAACTCTCGCATTAGGGTGCCGCTGTGCCGGGTATCCTCGGCGGCAATCAGGGAAACCGCGCGAAGGATCTCGACCGCTCGCGGCGACATGTCGCCAAGGTTGCCGATAGGCGTGGCGACGATGTAGAGGGTTCCCATTGCGCTCTCTTCACTGGTGGCGAACACATGTTCCGGCACCTATACTGCGGTGTTGACTGCACACGAAATACCGGAGCAATGAGGCAGACTTAGTCATGCCAGCCCATTATCATTGCTCAGCGATCCCGGGAACGAGATCCCCGATGTTCGGACTCACTGCCCGGACGGGCGGGCGCTCCTGGCGTAGCTACCAAAATTCGGCCAAGCGAGTTCCCACGTTCCAACGGAGTCAGGTTCACCGAATCATGAGCGAAGCATCCCTGTTCGATACAAGTGCCCTGACGTCGCAACCGGCCCCGACGGCATCCGCGACGCATTCGCTTTACCGAAAGTATCGGCCGAAGACATTTGCCGACGATGACCTGGTAGGGCAGGAGCACGTCGTCAATACCCTCCGCAACGCCATCGTGCTGGATCGCATTTCTCACGCCTACCTCTTCTGTGGACCCCGGGGGACCGGCAAGACGACGACGGCCCGGCTGCTGGCAAAGGCCGTCAACTGTCTCGATCCAGACCCACTCAAGCGCCCGTGCAACACATGTGCTGCCTGTGTTGCGATCAATACCAATGCCACGACCGATGTGATCGAAATCGACGCCGCCAGCAACCGCGGTATCGACGACATCCGTGACCTGCGCGAACGCGTCAAATACGCACCTTCGCAACTCAAGACCAAGTTCTACATCGTCGACGAGGCGCACCAGATCACCGGGGCAGCGGCGAACGCCTTCCTGAAGACACTGGAAGAACCGCCACTCCACACCAAGTTCATCCTGGCGACGACCGATCCGGAAGAACTGCTGCAAACAATCGTGTCTCGTTGCCAGCGCTTCGATTTCCGGCGGATCAACATCGACGCGATGGTCTCCCGCCTGCGGAACGTGGCCGATCGGGAGCGGATCCGGATCGAGGACGAAGCCCTGCCAGTCATTTCGCGCCAGGCAACCGGCAGCCTTCGCGACGCGCTGGGAATGCTCGACCAGGTGGCCGTCTACAGGGAATCGGCCACCGGTGACGATACGCCAATCACGGCGGAGATGGTCAGGGCGGTACTGGGAGTCAGCCGGAACGAACGGGTCGAGTCGCTGGCGCGATCGCTCGCGGATCATGATCCGGCGGCGGGCCTTCGCGAAATTAGCGCGGCGGTCGATGCCGGTGACGACATCCGGCAGCTGGGACGGCAATTCGTCGCATACATTCGCCTGCTGCTCCTGCAGAAAGCGGGGGGCGCGGTCGACGCCGATGAGACGGCGATTAGCCTGGCGACGCAGTTTTCCCTTGAAGAGCTGGCCGCTCTCATCCGCAATCTTTCCGACATCGATTTCCGGGCCAAACGGTCGGCTTTTCCGCAATTGCCGTTGGAGATCGCGATGGTGGAAGGCGCTACGCGCGGTGAACGCCGTCCGGCCGCCCAACCGGCAACGCGTGACCCAGCACGGGCACGATCAGCCGAACCCGCCAAAGACACGATGCCCGAGCCGCCAGCTGAGTACGGGAACGATGCGCAGGAGCACCTGGCGCCTCCAGTTCAACGACCGTCGTTGCGGGACCGGGTTCGCGGCACATCAGCCCCAGCGTCCCCTATGTCACCACGGGAGCCGGTTCGGCCCGTGAAGGAGACGCCAGCCAACCGGCCAGAGCAGCCGTCGGTGTCGCCTTCGAATTCGGAGCCTGTCCAATCGTCACCCACGCCAACTTCAGCACCGGCGACCGCAGCAGATTCATCATCGGACGGCTTGACGCTGGCCACGATTGTCGATCTCTGGTCGAAGATCCGGGCCGATGTCAAAGCGGTCAACCGGCGCATCGAAGCGCTCCTGCAGCAGGTTGATCCGGCGGCGGTCAACGGCACCCAGGTCGTGCTCGTATCCCCATACGAATTTCACCGGAACCGGGTCAACACGGACGAGGTGCGGCAGGTCGTGGAAAGCGTCATCGGGCGTCTGGTCAACGCCAAGGTCCAGGTGACGTGCGTACCGCGCGAGGACGCGATGCGCATGGCAGGGAACGCGGCCAGTGTCGCCCAACCATCCCCAGCATCGACCAACGACGACTCAACTCAGCCTGCGTCATCAATGCCGCGTGCAGAGGCGCCGGCCGCCCAGGAACCGGAGCCGGTGTCAACGACAACGGTTGATGTGGCCGATGCGGAGGGCGTGCCCGAAGCATCGCGCAAGGACGACCTGGCACGAATCACCGCTGCGAAAAACATCTTCGATGCCGAGGAAGTCACCGACTGATCGTCAGCCGGAAGGGGTTGCCGGGGCCGGCGTGGCACCAACTGGGGTCGCCACCATCGGCGTTGCGAAGATCGGCGTTGCGAAGATGGGCGTCGCCGCGCCCGGTGTGGCGCCGGGTACCAGCGTCAGGATCGGCTGCGGTTCCGAACCGGCCGCCTGGGCCACGACAACCGTCGCATCACCCGTTTGCTGCTGCCAGACGAGTCCTGACGAAGTCCACCACAGGTTTTCAATGCGTTCCACATTCCCGACGGGTACGTTGAAGGCACCGGGCGAATGGATCGAACGGACCCATAGGGAATGGAATTGCCATCGATCGCCGTCAGGGATGGCGATCGCGTAGGCGACGGCCAGCCCATCCGGGGTCACGGAGAAATCGACGATTTCCGCTGCCGGGCCGCCACGGCCCGGCGTCGCGAGGAGCAACTTGATCCCGGCCCTGAGATTGATCGTGTACAACTGGCCCCCCTGCGCGTTCACGCCGCCCCCTTCTGAGAGGATGTACGCGAGGCTGGTGCCATCTGGCAGCCAGGCAAACCTGGTGACGCTACCAAGGTTCGCGGCATCGGCGTTGAGCGGCGCGGCCTGTCGCATTGACACGCCATCGACGTAGGGACTGAAGACCCAAATAGCACCGCTTCCCTCCTCGTTGCGGGCGAGAAGGGCAATCTGATCGCCATTCGGCGACCAGGCGGCGTTGACCACGTGCCTGACGGGTGACGGCACGGTGACCAGGCTCGTGCCACCGTTCATGTCGAGCCGAACAAGTTCGGGTCCGCCGGTCGACAGGAGTAACCTGTCGCCGCGAGGGGCCCAGCTTATCGAAACCGGCAGGGAACCCTGATCCGAGCCGGTAGCGGGAGTGGCTTGCTGGTTTGCTCCTGCGGAGAGGCCCGTCCAGCGAGTCAGGACCTGCCCGCGGCTGTCAAAGAGTTCTACGACAATCTGTTCGTTGGCGTCGGCATCCGCCGGCATCAAAATCGCGGCAACCTGGTTGTCGATGGGAGACGGTGCGATGGCCACGAACCGCTGGGCATCGGGTGGTGGAATCCGAACGGCGGGATCACTCCCGGTGGTATCAACCGCCACGATCGAACCATCGATCAAGGTGAATATGACCCCGGGGGCACCCTCGACGTTGAGGAGCGCCTCGGGCGAAGCCTGAGGCAGGGGAGTGGGTAGTGCGACTACTCGCCCCTGGTGGGCAGGCGTGGCGAGCGAAACGTTTTCCGTGGATGGCTGGTTGGCAAAGCGACGATCCTCGGTGTCGGCGGGCTCATCCGCACATCCTGCAAGCACGCCGGCCACAACGATGATGCTGACGATCCGCCAGCAACGGGTCAACCGGCTCCAGATCGAATTGGTGCGGTGGTTCAGGCAGTGGGGAATGGTCACCGAGTGGTATCGCTCCGAAAATCGTGGAAACTTGCTGCTGATAACACGTCCGTGCGCACGGGTGGGTTGCTGGGAGAGCTGGACGTGGAGCTTCGTGACCGTCGGCAGGCAGGGGAAGTCTATACCATCCGGCAGGT